>NZ_JBFAMR010000002.1:169624-226686 GCF_040656595.1 Actinoplanes sp. NPDC049802 | reverse complement strand
TGCGGCGCCAGCCGCCCGGGCCGGACCGTGCGGCGCCAGCCGCCCGGTCAGGCTTTGTGCGTACCGGAAGATGGGTTCAAATGCGGTCCGCGGCGATCAGCAGATAGTGGAAGCTGCCCTCCTGGTAGGCGGTGAGGAAGGCCTCCTCGATGCCGGTCGCGACCGGTGACTGCGCGCGCAGCCGCCAGTAGGGGATGGTCGCCGCGGTCAGGTCGACGACGTTGAGCGGCACCAGGCCGTTGTCGGTCAGCGCCCGGAAGTAGGCGCTGCGCGGATGGATGTCGCAGGTGTAGTGCTCGTTGATGCGGCTGACCGCTTTCGATCGCAAGCCGGTGACGTCGTTGGCGCAGCCGGTGATGCAGACGTAACGGCCGCCGAATCGCAGCACCCGGGCGAATTCGCGGTAGAGGTCGCCGAGGCCGACATACATCGTCGTCTCGTTGGTCCAGATCGCCTGCCGGGTGCCGGACGGCAGGCGGGTGTCCAGCATGTTGCGGAAGTGGAAGCGGACCCGGTCGGCGATGCCGCGCCGGGCGGCCTGGTCGTTGGCGAAGCCGACCTGGTACTCGGAGATCGACACCCCGTCCACCTCGCAGCCGAACCGCTGGTGGGCCATGATGCTGGTGCCGCCGCGGCCGGACCCGCCGTCCAGGACCAGATCGTCGGGCGCGATCGGGCCGAGATGGTCGAGCAGCAGGTCGGCCTGTGCGCTCTCCAGCCGGTGCAGTTCGGCGATGATCCGCTGCTCGCGGGTGCCGGCCGGGCCCTCCAGCACGGACGGGTCGTAGGGCCCGACGCCGTAGTGGTGGTGGTAGAGGTCGTCCACCTCGCCCAGGCGCAGGTTGACCGGATCGTTGCGGTTGGTGTTCCAGTAGGCGGCCACGGACCGCTCGAAGTCGGTTCGCAGGATCGTGCTCGTCATCTCTCAACTCCCTTGGTAGCGGCCGGTGGTGGCGTGCCAGCGGCGGCTGCCGCCGAGCCAGGCCCAGACGTCGGCGAGGAACCGCCGCAGGTTCGGCGAGCCGGTGGCGCTGAGCCGGGCGGCCAGTTCGACGAAGGTGTGCATCAACTCGTTGTGGATCTCGACGGTGCGCCGGGCCGCGTCCCGTGGCGTGAGGTTCTCGGCGAGCGCCAGCACGCGCGGCAGGTTGTAGTCGGTGTCCGATTCCGACGGCGCCGAGTGGAGGTCGTTGACGAGGACCGCGGCGTTGGCGGCCGTCGTGTAGGCGCGGCGTACCTCCGGGTGGTAGAACTCGTGCGCGGGCAGCTCGTATCCGGCCAGCACGTCGACCAGGATCATCGGCGGCAGGTAGCTGTTGAGATGCCGCTGCACGAGGTATTCCCAGACCGGGGGAGTGCGCCGGTTGACGTGCCAGTCCGCCTCCTGGCACCAGGCCAGGAAGAGGATCGCCATCTGGTGCCGGAAACGGCCCATCTGCGCGGTGGAGGCGTATCGGCTCAGGTGCTCGATCGCGGTGCGGAACGCCTCCGAGATCGGCTGGAGCCGGTGGTAGGCGTCCATGTCGGTGGTGTAGCGGGGGACCATCCGGGCCGGGTCGACCACCGACATGAGACTGGCCAGCCGGGAGCCGACCACCATCGGGTCCGCGCCCAGCTCCACCTCGTCGACGTAGTAGTCGTCCGTCGCCCATTCGGCGACCAGGCATTTCGTGGCGGCGAGCAGCCGGTCCGGGTCGTTCACGGCCGGGTGGGCGAGCATCATGTAGCGGCCGAAGCCGTACGACCGCAGTTTGTCCAGCCGGCCGGAGTAGATCCCGACCTCCGCCGCCCAGTCGATCAGCCGGTCGTCGACGAGCGCGCCGAGGGCGGGGTCGTCGCGTAACGCGTCCGGGCAGAACAGCTCACCCTCCGGGGGCGGCTTGACCAGCGGCCCGAGGAAGGCCGCCGACATGCCCAGGCCGGGAAGGATCCGGCGCAGGTCGCCCGGCGGTGCGAGGGTGGGCATCAGTGCGCCAACTCGACGTGGTCGAGGATGCCGAGCGCGTCCGGCACCAGCACGGCGGCCGAGTAGTACGCGCTGACCAGGTACGACATGACCGCCTGCTCGTTGATCCCCATGAACCGCGCGTTGAGGCCGGGCTGGTACTCGTCCGGCAGCCCGGTCTGGTGCAGCCCGACCACGCCCTGGTCCTTCTCCCCGGTTCGCATCGCCAGGATCGACGTGGTGTGGGTGTGGCTGATCGGGATCTTGCCGGACGGCAGGATCGGCACGCCCCGCCACGACGGGACGGTGTGCCCGTCCATCTCCACCGGCGGCGGGTAGATGCCCCGTTTCGTGCACTCCCGCCCGAACGCCGCGATGGCCTGCGGATGAGCCAGGAAGAACTTGGTGCTGCGCCGCATGCTGAGCAGCTCGTCCAGGTCGTCCGGGGTGGGCGGGCCGCTGCGGGTGTGGATACGCTGCCGCAGGTCGGCGTTGTGCAGCAGTCCGAACTCACGGTTGTTGACCAGTTCGTACTCCTGCCGTTCGCGCAGTGCCTCGACGGTCAGCCGCAGCTGCTGCTCGACCTGGTTCATCGGGTCGTTGTAGAGGTCGGCGACCCGGGTGTGGATCTTGAGTACGGTCTGGGCGACGCTCAGCTCGTACTCACGGGGGCGCAGCTCGTAGTCGACGTACGTGCCGGACAGTGTCGGCTCGCCGTAGTGCCCGGCCGCCACCGTGATCTCCGCCTCGCCGTGCTTGTTCTGCGGCCGCCGGCTCTTGTCCCGGAACCCCGCCACGTGCCGGCGCAGCGTCTCGCTGCCGGCCGTCAGTTCGGCGAACGCCGTCCGCGGCAGCTCCAGCATGGTGACCGCGGTCATCGCCTTCGCGGTGTACTCCCAGATCGGGTCGGCCTCGATCAGCACCCGCTCGCCGAACTTCTCCCCGTCGGCCAGCACGCCGAGGCTCACCGGGTCGCCGTACGCGCCGACGCCCACCTTGTCGACCTTGCCGTGCGCGATCAGGTACAGGTTGTCGGGCATCGACCCGAACTCGACGATGACCTGGCCGGGTTCGTACTCGCGCTGCACGAACCGTTCCGCTATCGCCCGCAGCAGGTCCTCGTCGTCGATCCCGGCGAGCACCTCGATCTCCCGCAGTTCGCCCGGCACCACCTGCACCGTCGCGCCGGTGTTGATGAAGGTGAGCCGGTTGTCGCCCAGCCGGTAGGTCATGCGCCGGTTCACCCGGTAGGCGCCACCGGACACCTCCACCCAGGGCAGCTTGCGCAGCAGCCACCGGGAGGTGATCTCCTGCATCTGGGGGACCGACTTGGTGGTGTGGGTCAGGTTCCGGGCCGCCGCGGTGCTCAGGCTCTGCCGGTGTTGCTGGTCCTGTTCCTCACGGGTCTCCGACGGCTTCAGAGAACTGGTCACGGTGAACGCCCCGTTTCATCCGGATGTGGGCAGATACTTGCTCGTTGTATCCCACTGACCAGGTGTTTTGCCGGGTTTCCCGGTTTCTCGAAAGCCGCGCGACGGAGCCGCCGTCAGCGGAGGAAGGCGTTCACCAGTCCGCGGAAGGCGTCCGGCTCCTCCACCCACGGGCGGTGACCGGAAGCGGCCATCATCTCGAGGCGGGCGTGCGGGTGGGCGGCGGCCACCGTCCGGGACGGGGCGACACCGATCATGCCGTCCGACGCGCCCGCCACCACCAGCACCGGGGCGGTCACCGGGGCCGGGCAGGCCGCTTCCGCACCCGCGTAGAAGGCGTCCCGGAACCACGGCGGCGTCGTCGAGTGGCCCGGAACGTACTCGTGGCGGCGCTCCGGCGTCCACCGGTGCCAGTGGAACGGGATCAGCCGGGCCTGGAGAAACGGGCCCCGGCCGCCGGCGGCGAGCTCCCGGGCGGCCGCCGCGGCCCGCGGATACCACGGCTCGGCGTGCCGGGTGGCGCGGACCGCCGCCAGGTCGGTGGGGTCGATGTCGCGGCCGTGACGGCCCACCGGCGTCACCAGGATCAGCCGGCGGACCCGATCGGGGTGCCGGGCCGCGAACTCCTGGGCGGTGAGCGAGCCCGCCGAATGGGCCAGCACGTCCAGCCGGTCCAGCCCGAGATGCCCGCGCAGCGCCTCCACGTCGGCAGCCTGCCGCACGAACGACACCGTCGACCGGTCGGCCGGCACCCCGGAACGGCCCGCGCCACGCCCGTCCAGGCGGATCAGCCGGCGGTCCGCCGCGAGACCACCGAGATCGCCGAGGTAGCGGACGTCCATGCCGGGCCCGCCGCCGAGCACCACGAGCGGATCACCCGCGCCGAGCACGTCGTAGAACAAGCCGACACCGTCGGAGGCGGGAAAGAACGGCACCGGCAGATCGTGCCACGCCGGTCGAAGCCGCCGCGATCGGGAGAATCACCAGTCGTCACCTGGCTCGACGTCGCCGGACAGCGCGCCGCTCAGCCCCGGGACCGGCCACAGCGCCGGCCCGAACCGCGGGTAGTTCGCCTTCACCCCGTCGTCCAGGTCGATCTCCGGTGGCCGGTCGGCCAGGGCGGACAGCACCCGCCGGTACGCCCCGGCCGGCGCCCGCCGCAGCACCGCGCCGACCGTCGAAGGCCGGTACCGGTGCAGGTAGATCAGCGCCGCGAAGGATCCCTTCGGGTCGCCGAACAGCCAGTACACCGGCCGTCTGCGATACCGCCGGAGATGGTCGCGGTAGAACGACCGCGTGAGGTAGGCGCGCAGATCCGGCACACCGAGCGTGGCCGTGACGAACCGCAGATTCTCCTCGGCGTACGCCTCACCGAACACCACCCGCAGGAAGACACGGAACCGGTCGGCGATCTCACCGGCCGTGAGCACGTTCTCCGCGGCCGGCGGGAACGACGGAACCGGGACGCGGGCCAGATGGTCGCCGAGGCCCGCACCCTGGTCGCCGAGGATCAGGCCGGGCACGTCCAGGCTGTACCGGCCGAACATGCAGCCGACGGCGTACGAGATCAGGTCGGTGACCCGGTCGCGCACGTAGCGTTCGCCGGGCCTCGAGGCCGGGTTGCCGAACAGGGTGATCCGGCCCGGCGGCGTCTCGGTGCCGGTGGCGTCCAGCCCGTAGGCCGCGGCCACCACCTTGTTCAGCCGGGTCTCCAGGCGCCGTGCCCGCCCGGCGGCGGCCGCTCCCCGGGCGGACGCCGCGCCGATCGCCTCGCTGAGCCGTCCCGGACCGTGGGCCACCAGGTCCAGGGTGGTGAAGTCCCAGGACGTCTCGCGGGCGATCCAGTCGGCCCGGTGCAGTTCGATCAGTTCCCGTACGTCCGGCAGCGCCCGGTCCGGCACCTCGGCCACCGGCAGCCGGGCCAGCGTGCCCACCTCGAAGTTCAGCGTCGGCGACGTGGCGGCCAGCATGTCCCGGGCCACCGTCGAATTGCACACCGCGGCCAGGCGCAGCAACTCCTCCTCCGGCGCGAAGACCGACGTGCCGGCCACGTCGAAGACGAAGCCGGGCGGGTACCAGCGGAACGCCGGCGCCCCGGTGCCCACCTTCGACCAGGACAGCGACGGCAGGAAGTAGTAGGCGGTGTTCTGCGCCCGGGACCGGGGCCGGCCGGCGCCCGCGCCGAACGCCCGGATCTCCGCCCCGTCGTCACGCCAGTTGACCACGAACTCCTGGTTGCCGTACCAGCGGCGGAAGTCGCCACCCTTGTTGTACGGAAACCAGGTCAGCCCGGAAGCGGCCGCCTCCGCACGCGACATCCCGAACCCGGTCCGGCTCGCGCTCACCTCGTGCCACAGCCGGACGAACCGTCCGTTGTCGGCGGTCGCCAGGCCCTGCCGCGGCTCACCGATCTCCGCCAGCGGCCGGCCCACCTCGAAGGCCCGCAGCATCGGCTCCGGCAGCCAGTACGCGATCGGCGCCCCCGGCACCCGCCCGAACCGCCGGGCCGAAGCCGCGTGGACCGTCCGCCGCCCCGCCACCGCCGCCCGGAACGCCGCGCTCATCGCCGCCTCGCCCCGCTCCTCGACCAGGCGCACGAACCCGCCGGCGAGATCCGGCTGCTCCACGTTGACCAGCACGAACGCCGTGGTCGCGACCACCTCGCCTCCGATCGCGTCGAACGCCCGGGCGCCCAGGTGCGCCATCGTCACGATCGCCCGGTTCCGCAGCAGGCCGGCCCGCAGCGCCGCGTACGACCGCAGGAACATCCACGACTGCATGGTGATCATGGCGACGAACCCGCGCGGCGCCGCCAGCTCCACGCACCGCTCGATGAACATCGCGCACAGGCCGGTCTTCGAATCCGGGTACTCCCGCCGGGCGTACGACGACAGCACCGCGTCCATGTTGCCGTGACCCATGTACGGCGGGTTCGCCACCACCACGTGATACCGCGACGCCAGCAGCTCCGCCTGCTCCAGCACCCGCCCGGCCCGCCGCCGCAAGCCCTCGTCCGCCACCGTCACCGGCCCGGCGGGCGCGATCCGCGGCCGCAGCAGCGACCCGAGCGTGTCCGCGTCCCGGAACCCGTTCCAGAACACCGCGTCCCCGCCCAGCGCCTCCACCTCGCCCGGCGTGAACGACTCCGGCGCCAGCAACCGGATGCGCGGCGCCACCGGCCCGCCGAAACCCCGCGCCCGCGCCTTCATGGTCAGCGCGAACACGGCCAGCGCCGCGGCGGTCGGATCGATCTCGGCGCCGTGCAGGTTGTGCGCCAGGATCAGCCCGGGGATCTCCGCCGCCGGATAGCCCTCCTCTTCGTAGATCGCGTGCAGCAGATCGAACGCGCAGGTGAGCAGATGGCCGGCGCCGCAGGCCGGATCGATCAGCCGGATCTCCTCCGGGCCGGTGACCTTCGCGTACGACGTGGGCTCCCCGGCGGGCAGCGGCAGCAGGTACGGCATCCGCGCGGCCAGACCCGACGACGGCCGGTTGAGCAGCCACAGCCGGCCCAGCGAGTTCTCCACCAGATACCGCGCGATCCAGTCCGGTGTGAACAGTTGGGTGGCGGCCGGGATCTCGGCGGCGCCCGCCTTCCGGTTGCGGGTGAAACCGGCGAACACCTCGTCCTTCTGCCCGGCCAGGAAGAACTGGCACAGCCAGCCGGCCACCTCGACATCCCGGCAGGCCTTCGCGGTCAGCACGGCCGCCGCCCGGGCCCGGACCCGCCCGGCCGCCGGGCCGGGCGGATCACCGGCGTCGCCGGGAAACGGCCGGCCGGCCGGCCCCACGCCATGGACCTGCGCGATCCGCTCGGTGACGATCCGCAGGAAACAGCCGAGAGCCGCCTGCTCGGTCGCTCCCGCGCCGCGCAGCACGGCCCGCGCCCACACGGCGAAACCCCGCAACGGTACGGCCCTGACCGGGCCGGGGGTTCGCATCGGGCGACGATACAACCGGCGGACGGCGGACCGTACGGGTTGCGTCCCCGCCGCGCCGGACAGCACCCGCGGCGGGGACGCGCCGGCGTGAGGGACCGCTCCGGCCCGGCGGCGGGCGACGGCCGGGACGGGCCGCCCGGCCGGGGGCGGCGCCACGGCGCGTCCGTCCAGGCGTACCCCGTCTGTCTGTGGGGTTCGGATCTGTCCTTGTCTCCCGCTGTCCGTCAGGTGACGGTGGCGGGGATTGCCGCCGCTGTTTTTCGATTCAGGGGGATGAGAGGAATCCGATGACCACATCCACGGCCGGCGAGAGCCACGGCGACGACCGGCTCCTGGTGCTGCCCTTCTACATCGTCGTGGACGTCTCGCTGTCGATGAGCGTCGCGGCGGCCGGCGAGACGCAGTCGCCGCTGCAGGCGGTCAACCTGATCCTGCCGACCGTCATCGACGGTATCGAGGCGTCGCCGACCCTTGGTGACGTGGTGCGACTGGGCGCCATCGACTTCTCCGACGACGCCCGGGTCGTGCTGCGGCTCGACGACGTGCGCAACGTCAACCCGATCCCGCAGTTCACGGTGCGCGGCGCCACCTCGTACGCGGCGGCGTTCCGGCTGCTGCGCCAGGAGATCGAGAAGGACTACGCCCAGTTGCGTGGCGACAACTACAAGGCGTACCGCCCGGCGGTCTTCTTCATCACCGACGGCGAGCCCACCGACGACCTGGCCGACATCCAGGCCGCCTACAACGACCTGACCGACCCGTCGTTCAAGCTGCGGCCCAACCTCATCCCGTTCGGCGTGAGCAACGCCACCAAGGAACAGCTCGACCAGTGGGTGTACCCGAAGGCGGGCTCGCGGAAGCCGATGCGCAGCTACGTCGCCAAGGACGGCGTCGACCCGGCCAAGGCCATCACCAAGGTCGCCGAGATCCTGCTGTCGAGCGTCATCGCCTCTGCCCAGTCGGTCCACGACCAGGGCAGCGGCGGCGGGTTCGTGCTGGACGACGAGGACCTCGACAGTGACTGGAACTGACGTCCTCTGGGAGCGGCACCCCAACGGCCGGTGGATCGTCGGCGACGCGGGCAACCAGCCGGCCGTCGTGGCCGTGCCCCCGGCCCTGGTCCGCCGCCGCCCCGACGTGGCCGTCGACGGCGGCCGGGTCGGACGGCTCGACTACCGGGCCGCGAGCCTGCGGGGCGTCGGGCATCTGGAGACCGGGAAACCCCGCCAGGACTCGTACGTCGTGACGGTCACCCGCGGCGACCACTGGCTGGTCGGCTGCGTCGCCGACGGCGTGTCCGACGGCCGGCTGTCGCACCGGGCCGCCGACCTGGCCTGCGAGAAGCTGGCCGGCGAGCTGATCGACGGGCTCGCCGCCGGGCCGGACACCGACCTGGACACCCTGGACTGGGCCGCCGGGGTGGCCGGGGTCAACGCCGCCATCCGCCGGGAGTTCCTGGCCGCCGCCCGGGTCGAGGACGCCGACCTCGCCGACGTCCGCGCGCTCATGTCGACCACGGCGGTCGCCTTCGCGGTGGCCGCCCGGCCGGACCCGGACGGCGCCCACCGGGCGGTGGTCGCGTCCCTGGCCGGTGACTCGGCCGCGCTGGTCCTCGACGGTGACGGCTGGCGGCCGGTCACCGCGGTGAAGGGCGAGGGCGAGGAGATGGCGTCCAACGCGGTCCGGCCGCTGCCGCGCGAGGTGGAGGCCGAACCGGTGACGCTCGCCCTGCGGCCCGGTGACGTGCTCGCGGTCGTCACCGACGGCATCGGCGACCCGATGGGCAGCGGCGGCGGGGTGGTCGGCCGGTTCCTGGCCGAGCAGTGGGCCGGGCCGCCGGACACCATCGAGTTCGCCAACCAGGTCGGCTTCTACCGCAAGACCTTCATGGACGACCGCACCGTGATCGCCGTCTGGGTCGCCCCGGAGCCGGCATGAGCGAGCCGGCGAACTCCTGCCGCCTCCGGAGCGCATCGGGGGCGGCGACATGAGCGCGGAGCCGGACACCGTCGAGAAGGCCGTGCTCGGGCGGCTCGATCACCTGGCGAAGGGCGGCACCGCGGTGATCTACCGCCTGCCCGAACTCCAGCTGCCCGGCCAGCCGGCTCTCGTCTACAAGGAGTACAACGCCAGGACCCGGACGTTCGCCGGGCCGGCGCTGCGCCGCGGCCTGCTCGACCTGGTCCGCTACCGGCTCGCCATGACCGACCAGCGGCGTGCCGTCTGGGACAGCTGGGTCACCTGGCCGCTGCGGGTCGTCGACGACGGCGGCGAGGCCTCCGGCATCCTGCTGCCGCTCATCCCGGCCGCCTACTTCCAGACGCTGCACACCCGCTCCGGCCGGCGGCGGCGCGATCCGCGCGAGGTGGAGAAGCTGTTCGGCGACACCGCGGACATGGCTCGCCTCGGGATGCCCGCGGCCGGCCCCGAGCTGCGCCGCGCGATCGCCGTGCAGGTCGCCAAGATGTGTGCCCGCATGCATCTTCGTAACGTGGTGCTCGGCGACATCTCCGGCCGCAACATGGTGTACGACGTGAGCGGTCCCCGGCCGCAGGTGATGATCGTAGACGCGGACGCGGCCCGTCTTCCGCCCAGCCGGGGCGCTTTCGGCGGCCAGCCGCACACCCCGCACTGGGAGCCGCCGGAGGCGCTGCTCGCCGCGAATCAGCTGCGGGCCGCCCGCCGGCGCGCCGACCAGAACGTGATCAACACACTGCTGCCGCGGACCACCGTGCAGAACCGGGCCACCGACGTCTACAAACTCGCGCTCATGCTGGTCCGGATCGTCGACCACGGGCGCGGCAGGGCGGTGAACCGCAAACCCGACGCCGCCGTCCGGATCTTCCGCCGGGCGTGGGGCGGACCGGCCGCCGAACATCTGGAACGGGCGATGAGCGCCAACCCGGACGACCGGCCCACCGCCCGCGAACTGTACGAGTCCATGCGGCCCGGCGGACCGCCACCGCCGCGGCCGAAACCGCCGCCGCCGGTTCCCCAGCCACGCCCGCCGGAACCGCGGAAGACCGGCGCCGACACGATCGAGGACGGCAAGCGGGCCGGATCGTTCGTCTACGTCGAAGGCCGGGGGTGGGTACGCCGCGACCGATGATCCGGGCCGGTCGCGCAACCGCGCCTACCCGCTGTGGTGACCCGTCCACCACGTGAAGGACGTCCCGGCGACGGACACCGTGCCACCGGGCGGGCAGGCAGCCGAGCCACGGCTGCCGGCCGTCCCGTCCGGCGAATAGGTGATCATCAGCCGCACGTCGGCCGAGCCCACCCCGGACCGGGCCGCGGTGATCTCACCGCTGCCCGGCAGGCCGGTCTCGTCGGCGCTGAGCACCACCACCCGGCGGCCGGTCAGCGGCACGGTCCGCTGCTGCCCGTCACCGCGCTGGATCATCACGGCGCCCGCCAGCGCCGGGGCCAGCCGCCGTCGCCGCCACCGCGCCAGCACGACCACCAGCGCCACCAGCAGCACCGCGGCGGTCACCCACCACCACAGGCTGCCGCGCTGGGCGGAGAACTCCCGGCGACCCGGCGCGGCGGCGAGTTCCGGGTTCAGCGTGAGGCCCAGCTGTTCGGTCAGCACCGCCGACCAGGGGGAGGTGACCCGGCCGGTGAGCTGCAGATCCCGGCTCTCGGTCACCGTCTTCACCGGGGCCAGGGCGCGCGGGCCCGGATCCCAGTCGACGGTCACCGGCACCGTCACCGTCGCGCCCGGCGGCAGCTCGACCGGGCCCGGCGCGACCTCGGCGCCGGCCACCGCGAGACCCTCCAGGACCAGGGGAACGTGCGGCATCGGATTCTGTACGCGTACCCCGATGGTTGACTCTCCCGCGCCGATCGGGCCGGACGGCCAGCTCACCCGGACCGGCTCGGTGATCTCGGTGGCCAGCAGGCTGCGCGCTTTCGCCGCGCGGGCCTCGGCCTTCGGCCGGGCCAGCTGAGCGGTCAGCCGGTCCACCGACGTCGGCGCCAGCACGCCCGCGTCCGGGAACACCTTCCGCAGCAGAGGAGCGCCGGTCGCGCCGGACAGCGGTACGGCGTACGCCCGCAGCGCCGACTTGTTCAACTTCGCCGCCCGCCCCGCCAGCAGGTTCCAGTTGTGTCCCTGCGTGAGCGGGTACGCGCTGCGCGGCCCCGGATCGTGCCGCCCGTCGGTCAGCAGCACCACCGTGGCCAGCGGCGGGGCGTCCGGGCGGGCGAGCGTCCCGACCGCCGCCTCCAGGGCCGCGCCGATGTCGGTGTACGCCCCGGCCGCGTCCCGTGGCAGCCCGGCCGACAACCGTCCCGGCTCCCGCCCGACCTGCCGGGTGGTCGCCGTCGCCCGCTCCCCGAACGGGATGAGAGTGACCCGGTCCTCCGGGGCGAGCGCCGCGAAGAACCCGGTCAGGCTCTGGCGCAACTGCGTGTAGCGGGCGCCCCGCATCGACCCGGACACGTCGACCATCACCACGAAGTCGGACGGCACCGAGTCCACGCCGAGTGCGGTGTACACCTCGTCGATGCCGGGCGGCGCGGCGTGCGCGGGCCCCGCGCCGAACCCGGTCAGCGTCGCAGTCAGCAGCATCGCCGCCACGGCCGGTCCGGTCCGCATGATGTCCTCCCCTTTCCGGCGATCCTTCACCTTCTGACGGACAGCGCTGTCCGTCAGATACCGGCGTGAGCTTCGATTCCAAGGCCTACCTGCGGGACGTCGTCAACCCGCTGCGCGACCAGGTCGGCGCCCTCCCCGGCGACCTGGCCCGCCACTACGGCGTGGAACCCCGCATGACCGGCGCCGACATCGCCGAACAGCTGGACCGGGTGCGTGAGTTCTGGGAGCAGCGGCAGGGTGGTTCGGGCGCGGCGGCCCGGGTGTGCGCCCGGATGCTGGACCGCGACGCGCAGCTGCGGCGCGAGCACGGCGACCGGATGCACGACCCGGACTGGTGGACCGATCTTCCGTCGACTCCGGACGAGGCCGACGACTTCGAGGAAGAGGAGGAACCCCCGCCTCCCGTCAGCCGGCCGGCGCCTCACGTCGAGCGGCTGCGGGTCACCGTCACCGCCGAGGACTCCGACACCGCCATCGCGCACATCGCCTGGCGTACCCCACCGTCCGGGCGGGTGTCGATCCGCCGCTCCCCGGTGCCGCCGGTCTGGCCGCCCGGCGCCACGGTCCGGGCCGCCGACCTGCGGGCGTACGGGGAACCGCTGGCCGGTGACCGGCTCACCGTCGGGCCCGAGTCCCAGATCGCGGTGCGGGTGCCCGGCGGTGCGCACGTGTACACCCCGTTCACCCTGGACGACCAGGGCGGCGGCGTGGTGGGGGAGCCGGTCAGCGCCGGGGTGGCCGGTTCGGTGCAGCGGTTGCGCGCCCGGCGTACCGGGTCCGAGGTGGTTCTGTCGTGGATCTGGCCGCCGTCGATCAACCTGGTCGACGTCACGTTCACCCCCGCCGACGGTCCGCAGTGGCGGCGGCGGATGACCCGGGGCGAGGTCGCCGAGCAGGGCTGCCGGATCCCGGCCGGGGCGAGCGGCGGCCGGATCACGGTCTGCGCGGTGACCCGCACCCGCGACGGCGACCTGCTGTCCGCCCCGCGGTCGGTGACGGTCGAGCCGGTGGCCGGGAAGCTGGCGTACCGGCTGCCGAAGGTGGGCGGGCCGTTCAGCCGGGGCCGCAGCCGGATGCTGCGGGTCACCGTCGACGACCTCTGCGAGGGCGTCGAACTGCGGCTGGTCGTGGCGCTCGGCACCGTCATGCCGGCCCGGCCGGACGCCGGGCAGACGCTGCTGCGCTTCACCGGCCTCACGCTCGAACCCGGCGCCCCCTGGGAGGTCCCGTTCACCGTGCCGAGGCGTCTTGCCCGCCCGTACTGGCTGCGCTGCTTCGTGACGCGACCCCGCGGCATCCGGGTCGTGGACCCGATCGACGAGATGAGGGTTTCCTGACATGAACGTCGCCTGCCCCTACTGCTACGAGCGGATCAACCCGCGCCGCCTGTGGTTCCGCTGCACCGGGCGCAAGGCCCCGGGCCGGCCGGCGTGCGTGCCGCAGAAGGATCCCGCCCGCAAGGAGCTGACCGGCATCGACGAGCTGGTGCTGCCGTCGTTCCCGGCGCCCGGCTACGGCCTGCGGGTGGTCAACTCGGCGGTGCACGACGTGTGCCACGCCGTCTCCGGGGTGAAGGTGTGCCCGCACTGCCACAGCCGGATGCCACCGTCGTTCGGCGAGGGCCGCAGCCCGCTCATCGCGATGGCCGGCGCCCCGCACACCGGCAAGAGCGTCTACCTGCGCATCCTCGCCGACCAGCTGCGGCACGGGATGGGGCTGCGCTTCGGCGCCGACGTCCGGCTGATCGGCGACGAGCAGTTCGCCAACACCACCGGGCGGGCCGACTTCCTCGACCCGGCCGGCGATCTGTTCCCCGGCGGGCAGCTCTACGCCAAGACCCAGCCGGCCGCCGAGGGCCGCCGCGACCCGATCGTCTTCGCCTGGCGGCAGCGGCGGCTGGCCCGCTACGACACCACACTGCTGTCGTTCTTCGACACCGCCGGCGAGGACCTGTCGTCGATGTCGACCGTCGACAACCTGCGCTACCTGGGCGCCGCGGACGCGCTGATCCTGCTGCTCGACCCGTTCCTGATCCCGCGCGCCCGCGACCAGATCAACCTGCCGAAGTCGGCCTACACCACCAACCAGTCCACCGTGGATGTGCTCAACCGGGTCACCGACAACCTGCGCGAGAGCCGGCATCTGGGCGGCCGCAAGAACATACCGATCCCGGTGGCCGTGGTCTTCGCCAAGATCGACGCGTTCTTCGACGTGTGGGGCGACATTCATCCACTGGTCCAGCGCCCGGAGCCGGGACCCTACTACGACGAGGCGTCCGGGCGGACCACCCACGAGTACGTGCGCTCCCAGCTCGCCGACTGGGGCGCCCACGACGTCGACAACCACCTGGCCCACAACTACAAGAACTTCCGCTACTTCGCCGTCTCCGCGCTGGGCGCCGAACCGGACTACGACAACGACATCATCGACCCGAACGGGGTGCGCCCGTTCCGCGTCGACGAGCCGCTGCTGTGGCTGCTCAGCCAGTTCGGCGTGGTGCCGGGCAGGGGCTGAGCATGGACCGATTCGAGACGCTGGTCTACACCGACTGCCGCCCCGGGGAGGGCCTCACCGGCGGCGCCGGCCTGCAGTTCCAGGCCCGCTCCAGCGACGCCGCCGCACCGGCCCAGACCCTGGTCAAGGACCGCCTGCTGTACGAGCCGCCGGCCCGCTGGATGGCCGACCGCCGCCCGGCCGGGGAGTACCCGCCCTCCTTCGGGCACCTCAGCGCGTCCGGCTACCTGGCCACCGCGTCCGGCGTCTACCTGGGACGGGAGGCCAACGGGGTCCGCGAGGGCAACCAGCTCACCCACGCCATCGTCGCGACCGGGCCGGAGGCGTACCGCGGCCTGCGCCCGGCCCAGCTGTACGGCGCCTCGTTCTGGACCACCACCCCGGCGCCCGGCTCCCGGTCCGCGCCGGTCACCGTCAGCCCGGAGGACGTGCCGTACACCCCGGCCCGGGCCCGCAAGTTCGTCCTGTCCCGGCGCAACGGCGCCGCCATGCTGTTCGCCCTGGTCTCCGCCCTGGAACGGGCCGGCAGCGACGGCCGGGTGCTGTTCCTCGGCGACGACGTCGGCGACATCGTCGAGTGGCTGGTGGCCGGCACCCTCCTCGTGCCCCGGTCGCGGGCCCTGGAACTCGGCTTCAAGGTCTACTCGAACGATCCGGCCCGGTCACCGGCCCCGGTCGTCGCCGTGCACCCCGACTTCGCCGGGCCCGCCACCCACGTCGACAACCAGCTCGGCTACCTCGTCTTCGACCTCACCACCCACCGGCACAGCCCGGTCGGCGTGTCGGACAGCGCCGAACGCTGGGTGCGGCTGTTCCTCGACGGCGACCCGCGCGACGCCGTCGACGCCCTCGACGTGGCCGGTGAGTCCGGCATCGACGACGACGCGGCCGCCGCGGCCCTCGGACGGGCCGCCATCCTGCACGCCGAACCGCCCGCCGAACACGCCGAGACGATCGTCGGCTGGCTGCGGCGCGGGCCCCGGCGGCTGCGGGACGCGTACGGCGCCGACCTCACCGACCTGTTCGCCGAGATGCCGGAACGCTGGTCACGCGACGTGCTGCGGCTGCTCGACGAGGTCGGCAGCGACGGCCTGCTGCCCGGCAAAGCCGCCGAGGTGCGGATCGCCCTGCTCCTCAAGGACATCGAGGAGGCGGTCACCGGCGGCCCGGTCACCTCCGAACCGCCCGCCCCGCTGCCCGCCGGCGAATGGGGACCCGACCGCGACGACCAGGCGCTCGCCCTGCTCCTGGAGGCCCTTCAAGCGCCCGGCCGGTCCGGGCACGCCATCGAGGCGCTGCTGCGGGTCGCCCACCGCTACCGGGCCGCCGTGCACCCGGCCCACCTCGGCGAGGCCTCCGCCGAACTGGCCCGGCACCTGTCCCGCGACCCGCGGCTGCTGCGCCCCGCCGAATGGCCGCACGGCGCCGAAACCGAAGACCTGGTGATCGCGGCGCTGCGGGCCCGGGCCGCTCGCGGCGGCCCGGAACCCGCCCTCATCGGCGACATGTGGGGACCCTGGCTGCTGCGCCACCGGTCCAAGCTGCCGCGCGAGCTGCGCGCCGCGGCCCTCGGCGCCGCCGTCCGCGCCGGCGACGACCGTACCGGGCTGCTGCGCGACGAGCTGTCCACGGTGCTCGACGACCCCGACCGGTACGCGCGCCGCGTGACCGACCTGTTCAGCCAGACCACCCCGTACCCCGACGAGATCAGGCTGATCGCCGAGAACGCCCCACCCGGCACGCCCCCGATCGACCGGGTGTTCCGGGCGGTGACCGAGCCGGTCGCCGGCCCCGGCCCGGCGACCGCCCGCCAGCTGCGGCTCTGCCACGACCTGCGCCGCCGCGGCCTGATCGCGCCGAACCGCGCGCTGGAGACGACCCTGGCCGCCGACGAGACCCTCACCGGCGCGCTCGACCGGCTGCCCGGCGCCCCCGGCGACCGGGTGTCCGGCCTGCTCACCGACATCGCCGAGAGCCCGCCGAAACTGGTCCGGGCCCGTTCCGACCGGATCCGTGCGGCCCTGCTCGACCTGCCCGTCTTCCGATCCGGTGACCGGGTGTTCGACCGCCATCCGGAGCTGCTCGACCCGTACCTCAACGACCTCGCCGACACCCTGCGCACCAGCACCCGCGCGGCGCTCGCGGTGATGGCCTTCCAGTTGGAGGGCAACCGGCTGCGCGACGACAAGAACCGCAAGGCGGCGCTCGGCAAAGCCGTCGACCACTGGCTGACCTGGGCGCCCGACCGGCACGTGGCGGAGGCCGGCCGGCAGGTGGCCGACGTGCTGGGCCGCAAGTGGACGGAGGCCTGGGACAACCGGGTGGAGCGGCTGGCCGGCCGCCGCAAGCGGTACCGCATCACCCACCCGTTCGGCGGGGGCAGATCCTGATGCGCGTCATCGGTTTCGCCATCTACTACGCCGGAGCGCTGGCCTGCCTGCTGTTCGTCACCGTCCCGGTGAGCCTGGTGCTGGCCGGCGTGAGTGTGGTCGCCGGGGCCGGGGCGGTCCTGGTGGCGGCCGGTCTGGTGCTCGCCGGCCCGTCCGGGGCGGGCCTGCTCACCCCGGACGCCGCCCGCCACGGCCTGCCCGGCCGGGTCGCCCGCGAGTTCGTCCGCCGGGACCCGGCCTGGCCGCAGTACTTCGCGGCACAGGCCGCCCTCGACGCGAACGCCACGGCAGGGCGTGCCTGGACCTGGGCCTCCGGCGCGTGGCGGTCCGGGATCCGCTGGCTGTCCGTCAACGACTGCGGCGGCTACTGGTGGCCGATCGTGGTGCTGCCGGTGCTGACCGTCCTGGCCGCCGGAACGGCCGGGGCCCTCGTCGCGCTGCCCGCCTGCCTGCTGGTGATCGCCGCGATCACCCTGACCGCCTGGCTCGGCGGGCTGCCGCTGGTCTACCTGCTGCGCGGTGTGGACGCCGGATGGCGGCTGACGTGGCGATCCCGGGCCAGTTGCACCGCCTGCTTCGCCACCGCCGCCGTGCCCGCCTACCGCTGCCGGGGCCCGCACGGCCCGGCCCAGCGCTCCTCCGGCGACGACCTGCACCGCGACCTGCGGCCCGGCCGGCTCGGCGTGCTGTGGCGGCGCTGCGCGTGCGGGCTGCGGCTGCCCACCATGGTGCTGCGGGCCGCGCACAGCCGGCATCTGGAGACCTGCTGCCCCAGCTGCGGGGAGACGCTGTTCGACGGGGCCGGCCGGATCCGCGACGTGCGGGCACCGGTCTTCGGCGCGGCGTCGGCCGGCAAGACCCAGTTCATCATGGCGGCGCTGGTCGGGCTGCACCGCGCGGCCGAGCGGTCCAAGGTCGTGCTCACCATGCCGGACAACCGGGGCCGGGTCGCGTACGCCGTCTACACCGACCTGATCTCCCGGTCCGCCCCGGCGCCGAAGACCGACACCACCGCGCCGGTCGCCGTCACCGTCCGCATCGAACAGCGCCTGAACACCACCCTCCTGCACCTGTTCGACGCCGCCGGCGAGACCCTCACCGACCGGGAACAGAACGCCGGCCTCTCCTACCTGGACACCGCCGAGACGCTCACCTTCGTGCTCGACCCGTTCTCCATCCGGCGTATCCGCGACGAGCACGGCGCCGCCTCGGCGAGCGTGTTCGCCGACGCCAACGCGGCCCTGCACGACCCCGGCGACGCCTACAACGCCACCGCTCAGCGCCTGCAGGAATACGGCGTCCGCACCAGCCGGAACCGGCTCGCGTTCGTGGTCACCAAAGCCGACCTGCTGCGCCGCCTGCCGCTGACCGCACCGGCCACCGACAGCGCCGCGGTCCGCGAGTGGCTGTGCGCGCACGGCCTGGAGAATCTCGTGCTGACCGCCGAACGTGACTTCGGCCAGGTGCGGTTCTTCCTGGTCTCCGGCCGCGACACCGACCCGGACGGCCCGGTGTCGGTGCTGCGCTGGGTGCTCGGGAGAGGATGGGGAGACCTTGGCTGACCCGCGCACCCGGCTGCCGGCCGTGCACCGGCTGTCCCGGCTCACGATCCTGCTGGTCATCGTCGCCCTGGCGGTCTGGTTCGGCACGTCGCCCGCGGTCCTCTCGGCCGTCGACCGGGCCACCGCCGTCATCACCGACATCACCGCCACGATCTGGCGCCCTCTCACCGAGACCGGCTAAAACCCCAATCCCATGGTACGGGCGCCTTTGTCCCAGTAAGTCAGGACAGTTTTGCCCGTTCGGCGCGATCCAGCTGCCCGCTCCGGCCCGTGCCGCGCCCGCCGGGCTGATCCCGGTGGCCGGCAGGACCAGCCCCGCGCCTCCCCGCGGCCGGCCGGCGCGCACGTAAGGCTTTGCGTGGTCACTCACGTGTGTCATGGCGGTGGTCCGGGCACACGGTCGGTGCGCTGTGCGCGCCCACCCGGCCGGCGCGGGCGGGGGCGAGTGATTTGGCCGGCAGGGTCAACTCTGACCCTGCCGGCCTATTCGTGGGTCAGCCGGTCCGGTGGTCAGCCGGTCCGGTCCGGTGGCGCCGCGGATGACGTGCCCGCCGAACCCCGCGGGCGTTGCGCGGACCGGGCCGGCCCGGCTCGGGGGAGACGGGCCGGTTGACGTGGACGTCGGTTGGTGCGGTGTCGCCCGGAGGTCCCGGGCCGGCGTCCGCAGCGACGTGTGCGGTGAGAATCCGACACCCGGTGCGGGTGTGCCGACACCCGTTGCGGGTGTCGGGTTTCCCGGACACCTACGACTCGGCCGGCGAACTCACCGATCGGGGACCGGCTTCGTGGCCGTCACGCCACTGACCTCGGCCGGCCATCGTGGCTGACATGCCCGGCCAGACCGTTTCATCCACCCACCAGCAGAGTCAGCGCTTCCGCGTACGAAGCGAAGTGGGTTTCAGGTCGCCGTGGAGAGGAAGCGGCGCACCTCGCTGAAGTCGCTCTCCGCGCCGGCCACGAGCACCGCGGAGAGGAGCCGGGCCATGTCGAGGCCGGGCAGTTCGAAGTAGCCGTCGTCGGTGGCCAGCGCACGCATCACGGTGTCGTCCGCGCCGGGCAGGCCGAACGCGAAGATCTGGGTGCGCCGGTCCTCCCGGGCCCGGGCGAGCCGCTGCGCCAGCGGCCGCCACCCGTCGCTCGGGTTGCCCTCGAAGTCGGTGGGGGCGCCGTCGCCGACCAGGATGATCCGCGACGAGGACGGCCCCGCGACGAGCGCCCGCCGGTCCTCCAGCAGGTGCAGCGCCAGATCGATGGCGGCCACCATCGGGGTGGCGCCGCCCGCGGTCAGCTCGGGGATCTCCAGCCGGGCGGCCGGGACGAACGCGGCCGACGGGGTGCCGTCGCCGGAGACCACCAGGACCCCGCCCATCCCGTAGGTGACGACCGCGAACTCGACGCCGCGCAGCGCGCCGGACCCTTCCGCCCGGACGGCCGGCAGCCAGGTGGCGAGCTGCCGGTTCAGCGCCGTGATGGCCGGCACCCCACCGGTCTCGGTGGTCCGCATCGAGTCGGAGGTGTCGAGCAGCAACGTGACGAACCGGGGCTCCATTGTCACCTTTCCGGGTGGGTGATCTCACCGGTGTCTGACGGACAGGACGACGCTGTCCGTCAGACACCGGTGCGGGAAGGGGCCGGGAATGGATGAGAACGCGGAACGGTACGCGACGATCGCCGCCGCGCTGACCGGGCACGTCCCGGTCGCCGACGCGGTCCGGGCGCTGTGCGCGGTCCCGGTGGACGGGCCGTTCCGCGGGGTTCTCGCCGCGGGCCTGATCGGCCGGTTCGTGGCCGACGAGGAGAGCCAGATCCTCGGCGACCGGGCCCACCTGGAGGCGCTGATCACGATCGGTGACGGCGATCCGCCGGACGGCTCGTGGCCGCGAACCCGGGCGCTGGGCCGGGCCACCCTGCTCGCCATGGCCGCCCTGAGATACGACCTGCCGGAGAGCGCGGCCGCGCTGGAGGAGTTCGACGAACTGGCGGCCGTCATCGACGGCGACGACCGGACCGGCCGGATCCAGATGGAGCGGGCCCGCCTCGCCGTCTCGATGTACCACGCGGTGACCCAGGGCGACGACCCGATGCAGAACGAGGCGTGGGAACGGTTCCGGAAACTCGCCGAGAACGGCCCGCCCTCGGTCACCGCCCTCGCCGAGGCCGTCCAGATCACCCAGGACCTGATGAACGACCCGCACAACGACCTCGACGGCAAGCTGGCCCGGCTGCGTGAGGTCGCCGCCCTGATGCCGGACTCGCCGGCCACCACGCTGATCGAGTCGGCGGTGGACCAGATGCGCCAGGCCACCGGCGGTGACCTCTCGGCGTTCGCGCCGGGCGACCACGGCGGCGGTCCCGCGCTCGGCCTGGCGGTCGAGGCGGCCCGGCTGCTCTCCGACGAGGACGCCACCGTCGCCGACCTCGACGAGGCGGTCGAGCGTCTGCGGGCCGCCCTCGCCGCGAGCACCACCGACCCGCAGCTGCGGATCCTGCACCTGACCGGGCTGGCCGGCGCCCTGGCCCGGCGCGCCGAGGTCACCGCCGACATCACCGGCCTGCCGGAGGCCGAAGAGCTGCTGGTCGAGGCGCAGGGCCTGCTGAGCGGACCGCAGGACCGGGGCTGGGAGATCGTCCACGACGGGCTCGCCCAGGTCCGCCAGCGGCTGGGCGCCGTCCAGGACTCCTACCTGGACGCGGTCGCCTCCCTGCGTACCCATGTCTGGCGGGTTCTGATGCAGCCGGACGCGGCAGGCGCCGCGGCCGTCGCGAAGGAGGCCGGGGACGCGGCAGTCTCCGCCGCCCGGGAGTGCCTGCGTGTCAACGACATCGCCGGGGCGGTTCGCGCTCTGGACGCGGGCCGCGGCCTGGCCCTGTACGCGGCGACCGAGATGCGGTCGGTGCCCGAACGGCTGCGGGACGCCGGCGATCCCGGCCTGGCCGCCGACTGGCAGCGCGCGATCGACGGCGACGGGCCGCCACAGACCCTGCGCCGCCGGGTGCTCGGCGTGCTGGCCCGCGCCGCACCGGGCGGCGCCCTGTTCGACCCGCCGGAGATCGACGAGATCCGCGACGCGCTGTTCGAGCTGGATCTGGACGCCCTGGTCTACCTGGTGCCGGGGTCCCGGCTGTGGCCGGGGATGGCCCTCACGGTGCCGGCCGAGGGCACACTGTCCTACCTCGGCCTGCCCGGCCTGAAACCGGGGGAGAGCCCCGAGGTGGACGCCTACCTGGCCGCCGCCAGCAGCCGGGACAGCGCCGCCGTGGGCCGCGGCGGCCAACGCGACATGGTCGTGCTCGACGACGACCTGACCGACCAGTTGGACGTGGTCCGCGACTGGGCGTGGCGGGCCGCGATGGGGCCGGTCATCGAGCGGCTGCTGCCGTCCTGGGCGCACGTGCCCACCGGCCGGGTGCCGCGGATGGCGCTCGTGCCGATGGGGGAGCTGGCCCTCATCCCGTGGCAGGCGGCCTGCCGCGCGGGCGGCGAGCCGGCCATCCGCTCGGTGGCGTTCTCCCAGGCCGCGTCGGCGCGGATGCTGCTGCGCAGCGCCGCCCTGCCGCCGGTGCCGCCGTCCCGGCTCGGCCTGATCGTCGCCGACCCGGAGACCGGCACCGAGGCGGTCGCCCTGCACGGCGCCCGCGACGAGGCGTCGGCGATCCACGACGTCATCTACCGGGGAGCCCGGTACCTGGGCCGGCTGCCCGGCGACGACGGCGCCGTCAGCCCGTCCGGCGCGGGCACCCCGAAGGAGGTACGCGACTGGCTGACCAGCACCGGCCGTGCCGCCGGAACCATGCTGCACCTGGCCTGTCACGGCGTCGCCGACGCGGCGGGCGGCTCCTACCTGATGCTGGCCGGGGAGCGGCTGGCCGCCGAGGACCTGGTGAAGCTGATGACCGCCGTCCCGGACCGTGCCGTCGGCCTGGTCGTGCTGGCCGCGTGCAGTTCCGGGATGGCGTCCCGCGACTACGACGAGGCGTACAGCCTGGGGACCGCCTTCCTGGCCGGCGGCGCCCGGTCGGTGCTGTCGACCCAGTGGACGATTCCGGACAGCAGCACCTCGCTGTTGATGTTCATGTTCCATCACCATCTGATGACCGGCCGGCTGCCGGTCTGGGAGGCGCTGCACCGCGCCCAGCTGTGGATGCTCGACCCGGACCGCGAGGCGCCCGAGTCGATGCCCGCCCGGCTGAGCGCGCAGCTCGACGACGGCGACCCGGCCGACGTCACCGGCTGGGCCGGTTTCCTGCACGGCGGCCGCTGAAAGGAGACCGGCGATTGTCCGAGATCGACGCGCTGCGGGCCCGGCTGAAACGGCTCACCGGCGCCGCCCGCGCCCGGCCGCTGCTCGACCTGACGCAACTGCTCAGTGACGCGTACTGGCGGGCCGGGCCGGGCAAACCCGACTCGCTGCCGCTGCTCGACCAGGCCATCACGGCGATCGACGAGGCGTACGGCTACTTCGGCGCCGCCGACCCGATGCGCCGTAACCTGGCCGGCGTACGCGGCTGGCTGCACGGCTCCCGTCACCTGGCGCACGCCGGCCCCGTCGAGGACCGTGACCTGGGCCTCCGGCTGATCGAGGAGGGCCTGGGCGCGCCGAACCTGTCACCGGTGCTCGGCGGAACGCTGCGGCTCACCCTGGGCCAGCTGCACATGAGCACCGTCACGGCGCTGCTCCAGCAGCCGGGGGCGATGGCGAGCCTCACGAGCAGGGGGATGCCGGCGAGCGCGGCCGCCGACGTGGACCGGGCGATCGAGTGTTTCGAGCAGGTACGCGACGAGCACGGCATGCCCCGGGAGACACGCGAGGTGTCCCGCACCCTGATCCGGATGGCCGGCGCGCTGCGGATCATCGTGACGACCCGGCCGGGCACGTCCGGTGTGGAGGCGATCAACCGGCTGATGGAGGCCATGAAGGTCTTCCAGCAGATCCATCAGGAGCAGTCGGCGCTGTACACGGTCGTGCCGGTGGGCACCGCCGGGGCCTTCTACGGCGCCGACACCCTCGCCGACCAGGATCCGCTGGACCGTCCGGTGCCGCTCATGCAGTCCACCGACCCGGCGGCCGTGCCCCGGCCGCGCCGCAACCCGCGTCCCGCCCCCGCCCCCGGCCCGGCTCCCACGCCGCGTCCCGCCTCCCGTCCCGCGCCGCGTCCCTCTTCCGGTCCTGCGCCGCGTCCCTCTTCCGGTCCCGCGCCGCGTCCCTCTTCTGGTCCCGCGCCGCGGGCCGCCTCCGGTCCCGGGGACGACACCGCTGCCCTGCGCCGCGAGTTGCGGGAACGGATCACCGGCGGCGGCGACCTCTTCCCGGCCCTGTACCGGCTGCTGCGCGACCCCAGCCCGGCGCCCGGCCTGGTGGACGACGTGGTCGCACTGGCCACCGCGGTCGTCGACGCGGGCGCCGCGAACCGTACCGATCAGCTCATGCTCGCCACCGGGCTGTGCCTGCGCGCCCGTGCGGCCGGCGCCCGCCGATCCCGCCGCGACCTCGCCGAGGCCGCGGACGCCCTGGTCGAGGCGGCCTCGGCGAGGTCCGCACCCCCCGAGGCGGTACGCGTGATGCGCCGAGTGGCGGCCATCGTGGACGAGGCCGACCCGGGTGTGCGCGCCGGCCACCGCCTGACCGCCGTCCTCCGCGAACGTGGCGGCCGCGGCTGACGTGGCGCCGCGCCGATGGATGTCCGTCCTTTGTGTCGTGTGATGCACTTAGCCGGAACGAATCGACTGTCCACCCGACAAGCCGCCTCTGATCGTGCGGAATCGGCCCGCGGACGGACCGACCGGGGCCGGGGGACTCCCCGTGGGAGGGCGATCAGAGCAAGCTTCAACCGTCGGAAGGAGCCCTCGGTGGTCATCTCGTACGGCCCGGTCACCCGATCGGAACCGGTCACCTTGCGCCGTCTTCGGGAGCTGGCCGCGGCCGGCACGCTGGCCGCCGCGGCGTCGGACGACGGCCTGGAGCGGACCGCGCTGGCGGGCGCCGCCTACGAGCTGGTGTGGCCGATCGTGTTCGCCCGGGTGACCCGCCGGTTCGAGCGGCAGCGCGGTCATGCCGTCTGCGCCTCCGGGCTGACCAGACTGGCCGACGAGTGCCTGGACCGCTTCCACGACGACGTCGAGGCGGTCGTCGACGACCTGCTCACGCACGCCCGCCGGCCGATCCGGCATCTGGAGGCGTGGGTGACGGCCCGGCTCGGTGCGGCGACCGTCAACGCGCACCGCCGCCGCCGGGGTGAACGCGGCGCCCTGCAACGGCCGCGGCTGCCGGGATGGCTGGCCGACGGTCTGGGCCGCGACCGCTGGCTGATGGCGCTGGCCACCGACATGCTGGTCTGGGTCGGGGTGAGCGGCACGGCCGGCGACCGGCTGTGGCCGGTCGAGTCGTGGGCGCAGAGCCGCGGCGCGCACACCGGCGACTGGCAGGGCAGCGACCCGGCCACGGTCCAGCGCGAGATCGACACCGTCCTGGCCGCGATGCGGGTCCGCCCGGCCTGGTTCCAGTCCTTCGTGGAACGACCGCTCGGAGCCAAGCGTCCACCTGTGGTCACGATTGCCGTCGACCCGTACGGTGAACCAGTGCTACCGCTGGTCCCCGGTGACCCCGACGCGAGGGTCGAGTCCGAGCTTCATGATCTGGCCGGCGACGCCGTGCGGGTCATGGCCGCCCGTCTCGGCCGTGGTGAGAAGCCCGAGACGGTGGTCGGCGAGGTGTTGCACACGGTCTTCGGCGGCGCCTTCACCGGCACGCTCGACCAGATGCCGCACAGCGTGGCCGACCCGCTCGGCGGGATCATCGGCGCGCTGACCGACCGGTCCCGGGTGGACCGTGTGGTGGCGGAGATCCTGGCGATCGTCGGCGAGGGCGCCGACGGCTGACGGCCGCGCTCATGGGATGGACGGCACCACCGTCTTGACGACGGCT
Organism: Actinoplanes sp. NPDC049802; assembly: GCF_040656595.1. NCBI lineage: Bacteria > Bacillati > Actinomycetota > Actinomycetes > Micromonosporales > Micromonosporaceae > Actinoplanes > Actinoplanes sp. NPDC049802. The sequence goes on along the minus strand of NZ_JBFAMR010000002.1, from coordinate 201,381 downwards.
TCGGCGGTGGTCCAGTCGTAGGCGCTGTCGAGCCCGGCGTCGACCATGTCCCGGTACATGATCTGGTCGCCGAGCCGTTCGAGCAGCCCTTGCGCGCCGAGCCCTTTGCGTCTGCCGGGCAGGCGCCTGTGCAGCACCGGCAACTCGTACGGCCGGGTCGGGAAGGTTCGTTCGGCGGCGAAGAGTTTCAACCGGTCCCGCGCGAACGCCCCGGGCTCCACCGGGACGTCCGCCGGCAGTTGCACGAGAATGTCGTTGCGGTCCCGGCAGTAGACGGTGACGCCGGGCCCGATGAAGTCGCCCCCGAACAGGAACCGGGTCGCCGCGAACCGTGGGGTCAGGTCGAGCAGCACGCAGAACAGCGGAACGGCACCGCTGTTGTGCAGCCGGATCCGGATCCGCGGCGCCTTCCAGCCGGTCCGTGCCCACGTGTAGCGCAGCACGTATTCGCCGTGCTCGTCGGTCTGCAGCGGCTGCCCGGTGTCCGGGTCCACGATCTCGATGCCGACCGGCGCGGTGATGCCCGGCGCCGGATTCCGCAGGCCCCAGATCAGCCGCCACCGGGCGATGTGCTCCAGCGCTCGCACCGCCCGTTCGACCGCGTCCGGACCGGTGTGTTCCCATTCGGCGAGCCGTTCCGCGTACCGGTCGGTGATCACCAGGTTGCCCCCGGCCTCCAGGGTGACCCGCACGTCCGGGCTTCGGCCGGGCTCGGGCGCCCGCAGGTGGCGGGACCGGCCGATGGCGGCGGTCAGGTCGGCCGCGCCGGCCCCGATCACGGTGACCGAGGTGCGCGGCAGCGGCACCGACGTCATCACGACCGGGAACCGCTTGTTCCGGTCCGGGCGCCACGGTTCGGCCGGCTCGACGAGACAGTCCTCGGTGCGCACCTCGACGATCTCGGCCTCCTGCTCGGGGGCGTTGTGCACGCCCACCCGCATCCCGCTTTCGGCCGGGATCCCGTGGACCGTTCCGGCGTCGATCGTCCAGCCGCCGTGGCCCCACCGCATCTGCACACCGGTGCCCGGGGCGGCCACCGCACCGCCGAGGAACGGCTGGTCGAGCTCGGCCGCAATGTTGGACCGCAGGCCCGAAGTCTGCTGGATCCACCGGCCCGCGAGTTCGGCCCGCACCGCCTGGAGAAGCTCGTGGTAGGTGGCTTCGGCGCCGAGCCGCTCGCGGGACCCGATCAGCGCCCAGCTGAAGACGCCCCGCCAGGCGCCGTCCAGGGGCCGCTCCTGGGCGGTCTCGTCGGATCGGCTGGCGGACAGCTCGACGTGCCGCATCGGTGGCACGGCGGCGGCCCGCTCGATCGTGCCGGGCAGGAAGGAACGGTCCGGGCGGGACGCCGCCGAGCGCGGGACCGCCCGGACCGGATATGCCGGGTCCCGGGAGGCGCTGGACGAGTGGCAGCTGTCCAGCACCACGGTGATGTGCCCGGCGTCCAGCTCGTCGATCAGCAGCGCCAGCTCCTTGTCCCACAGGTCCGGAACACCGTCGGCACGGCTGTCCGCGCAGACCAGCGTCTGCACCCGGCCCGACGCTTCGAGGCCCTCCGCCCAGTCCGGGGCCTCGGCGTCGGAGCCGTGCCCGCTGAACCAGAACAGCGCCACGTCGTCCGGCCCGGCCTGCCCCAGGTGCGACCGGAAGGCGGCGATCACCGCGTCCCGGGTGGCCTCGCCGTCGCGCAGGATCAGCGCCTCCAGCCGGGTGCCCGGCGCCAGGGTCGCCCACAGGTGCGCCTCGGCGGCCGCCACGTCGTTGACGCAGCCGGACAGGTTCGGCAACCCGGCGGCCTGATACTCGTTGATGCCGACGAGCAGCGCGTACAGGGTCTTCACACGGTCTCCTCCGGTCCGCCCACCTCTCACTGACGGACAGCGGCCGTCAGTCCTGGTCCGACGGATCCTGTGCGGGACCGGACAGCAACCGTTCGAGGGCGCGGCGGCGGTCGGCGGCGAACAGTCCCACCTCCGCCTCGCCGTGCTGTTCGAGCGCGACACGGGCCGCTTCGGCCAGCGCCTCCTCGAGAAGGCGCCGGATCCGCTCCTGCTGCCCCGGGGTCAGTTCCATGAGAGGGGCTACCGGTCGCGATCTTCGATCATGAACAAATGATGACTGATCATCCCCGGCCTCTTCTCATACCGTCTAGGGCGCACACCTAGAACTGGCGGACAGGCCGGGATCAGGCGGTTCGAACCACCTCGGTGAGCCGTGCCAGCGCCTCCGTCCCGGACAGACGTCCCCGGTGCAGGACGGTCAGGTCCTCCACCGCGCACGCCGGCGGGGTGCAGCCGGCGGCGCGGGCCAGTGCCGGATGCCGCCGGGCCCACCCGGCCACCGCGGCGGCCAGCACCCGCTCCATCTCACCCACCGGCATCAGGTCGCTGAGCTGCCGCGTCGCGTCCTGCCGGCACGCCCAGAACGACCACACCTTCGTCTCGTCGAGCAACTGCTGCACCGGGTCGGTCCGCAGGTAACGCAGCGCGATCTCGATCGCCCCGGGACGCCCGTCGCCGATCAGGTCGTCCACCATCCGGTGTCGCGCGTGCGAGCCCGCCACCTCGTAGAACGTGCTCCGCGACCCGCGCGGCCCGGCCTGCGCCACGATGCTCTTCCAGGTCAGCTCGGCCGGTGGGCCGGCATCCAACAGCGCCTCCGCCGCCCGGTAGTAGATCTGCCGGGTGTGCCAGTGGTTCCGCCGCGGCGCCGTGTTGCCGGCCAGCCGCCGCACCCAGCCCCCGACAACCGTCCCGTCGAGCTCCGCGACCGTCTCGGTCCGGGCACCCATCGTCATCGCTCGCTCCCGATCGGCTCGGCGAGGCGTTCCCCCAGCGCACCGATTCTGTCCGGCAGCGAAGATCAACTTAAGCCCCTTACGGGCCCTTTCCGCCCCGCCGTCCACTTTCGCCGGGCGGTCATCACCCTTCAGGACCATTTCCGGTACGCCTACCCGAACCCGATCGGGCGGCCCGCCAGCCACTGCCCGGTCCGGCCAGCGGCGCGCCCACCGGGCGGTGCCGCCGGGAGACCTGCGCGAAAAACAGGACGCCCCCGGCGATGCCGGAGGCGTCCTGGCCGATCTCGGCTCACTTCTTCTTGCGGCCCTTCCGGCCGCCCGAAACACTCGGCACCGGAACCCGGCTGACCTGATCCTCGACGGTCCGGGCGGCGATCCTCATGATCTCCGCCTCCCGGCCCGCGTCGGTGAACTCCCGGCCCGTCTGGTTCAGCGCGACGAACCGCTCGGCCCGCTCGACCAGCCGCAGCAGGTCGGTGACCGCACCCGGATGCGTCCGGCACAACGCCACCGCGATCCGCATCCGCCGCTCCGGGACACCGGCCACGTACTCCGGCATGCCGGCCCGCCAGGCCAGCGGATGCACCAGGTACCCGGCCGGCAGGTTCCCCGGACCGCCCAGCGGCGCCAGGATCTGCAGCGGATCCAGTCTCAACGGCGGCGCCTTCACCCCGGCGTAGGCCAGCCCGAGCAGCGACAGCACCACCACGATCGCGATCGCCAGGAGCGGATCACCGGTGCCCATGCTCAGAACCACCCCGAACCCCACCAGGACCAGCCCGCCGGCCGTGATCGTCGCGGAGTTGCCGGTGGTGTCGCACGCGTCGCTCCGCGCCTCGTCGATGTACTTGCGGATCACGCTGTCCAACAGCGGATTCGTCGGCTTCCACTGATCGTCGCGTACCGGTACGGCACGCTCGGAAACCTTGATCATGGGGGTGCTTCCTTCCCGAACATCCGTGTCTGGGACCGACGGATCGATCACCCCGGCCCTGGAGCGGGCCGTGCCTCTCCGGCAGCGCCGCGAGAATCGGCACCCCACCCCCCGACCTGAGGGCAATCCCACCCCCGGCTCGCCGCAACCCCTGGCGTGTTGAGTTGCGGTGCGCTCCGCGCCGCTACTCAACACGGGGTTCGGGGGTCTCTCGTGGGGTTTGGGGTGGTGTTTGGTGTGTTGAGTTGGGGTGCGCTCCGCGCCGCTATTCAACACGGGGTTTGGGGGTCGCGTGGGGTTTGGGGTGGTGTTTGGTGTGTTGAGTTGGGGTGCGCTCCGCGCCGCTACTCAACACGGGGTTTTGGGAGTCTCGCGGGGTCTGGGGCGGCGTTTAGTGTGTTGAGTTGCGGCGCGCTCCGCGCCGCAACTCAACACACATTGGTGTTCGCCGCGGACCTAGGACAGCGGGGTGCTGTACTCCCGTCCGGTGCCGGGAACCGGGGTCGGCAGCCCGCGACGGGCCCGCTCGACACGGATCGCCACGTCGATGATGTCGTAGAGGGCGCCGCCGACCGCGATGCTGACCGTGATGCCGGTCAGCCAGGCCAGCGGGTCCGTAGCGCCCCAGTCCAGAGTGGCGATCCACTCAGGGTTGAAGAACCGCTCGTTGACGGCCAGCCACGTCACCGGGATCGCGAACATCGCCGCCAGCACCGCGTTCACGATCGTCACCGTGTGGGTCCAGGTGCCGCGACGGTACAGCCAGACCGCGTAGACGCCCTCCAGGATCAGGACCCCGATCAGGTACGGCCACCAGAAGGACCAGTTCGCCGGATCCAGCACGGGCTCCTCGGTGAACGCGAACTGCTGCAGGACGATGGCGGCGATCACCAGGACCACCCATCCGAGAGCCGCGCCGAGCTGCGCCGGAGTCTGGAGACCCGGCTCGTAACGCGGCAGATCGTCCAGCGACCAGGACCGGCCGCGCAGCTCCGCGCGGGCCACCCCGGTGCGCTCGAGGATGGCGAAGGTCAGCGTCACCCAGAACACCATGTGCGCGCCGGCCGTGAGTGTCGTGCTGACGGCCGAGCCGATCACCTCGCCGATCGAGGCGTCGTCCAGGATCCGGATGACCACCACGATCGTGACCACCAGCGGCAGGATGGTGGAGAGCAGCAGGATGATGATCCGCTGCCAGGCCGGGTAGAAGACCGGCCCGATCAGGTAGCGGGGACGGTCGGCGTAACCGTCCGCCAGCCGGTCCGGGTCGCCGAGCTCCAGCAGCGTCTGCTCGATCGCGGCCTCGCGCGGCTGGCCACCGTCGACGCGGGCGTCCACCGCGTCCTCGATGGAGGTGCGCAACTCGCGCTCGATGTCGGAACGCTGCTGCTCCGGAACCCGGCGCAGCACGGTGAAGACGTAACGGTCGATGAGGGTGGTCACTGCTTGCTCCTCGAATCGTTGCCGGAGGGGTGGTCCAGGTCGCCGATCGCCTTGTCCAGCCGCACCCACTCGTCGCGCAGCGCGGCCGCGATCGCGTCGCCCTGCTCGGTGGTGCGGTAGAACTTGCGCGGCCGTGCCTCGTCGGTATTCCACGAACTGGTCAGCAGGCCCTGCGTCTCCAGTCGCCGCAGCAATGGGTAGAGCGTGTTCGCCTCCACCTCGAAACCGGCCGCGCTCAATGTCTCGAGCAGCGAGTACCCATACCCCGGCTGGCGGAGGACGGTGAGGCTCGCGACGACGACCGTGCCACGGCGCAGCTCCTGCAGGTGCCCGGAGAGCGTCGCATCCATTGTCATGCCAATCACGATACTGTGTCTCACACACTATGGCAAGAGGCACGCTATCGTGCCCGGCATGCCGGCCGGTTGCCCGCCGTCCGCGACGTGGCCGGCCACCTCGAGGACGAACTGCTCGGCACCGCCGGCGAACCGTTCCGGGCCCGCCTGCGCACCCTCGCCGCGCAAGTGCTGGAGTCGGCGGTCCGACAGTGTCCTGGCACGACTCCATGAGGGGCATGAGCAAGATTCACTAGTAGGCTCTGGCCTGGTTTCCGAGAGCACAGCAAAGGGACGGATATGAGTGACGAGGCCGAGTTCCACGCGGACCGGACGCAGGAGTTCTACCTGCCGGCCGTGGTCCCGGCCGTGCCACCGCAGCACGGCGGGGCTGAGGTCATCGAGGTGGCCGCCTACCGCGGCAACACCAAGTTCGAGCGCGAGGTGATCGAGAAGATCGCGGCCTCCGCGGCCAAGTCGGTCGCCGGCGTCGCCGAACTCGGCGGCGACGTGGCCCGCTTCTTCAACTCGGTGCTCGACAAGATCGGCCTGGACAAGGTCGGCGACGCCACCCGCGGCGTCTGGGCCAAGGTGGACGGCACCGACGTAGAGATCACCGTCATCCTGGTGATCAACGCGGGCGAGGTGGTCTCCGACGTGACCGCCAACGTCCGCCACGAGGTCATCGAGGCCGTCGAACGGTACGGGCTGCACGTCAGCGACTGCACCGTCAAGGTCGACGACATCCGCCTCCCAGAGGCCTGACGCCCCGCCCGGCCAACCCGAGCGACCCGCGATCCGGCCGGTCATGCAACTCCGCGATCCGCCGGGTTGCTCGGCTCCGTAACCCCCGGCCGGTGGTGCGGCTCCGTGTTCCGCCGGGTTGCTCGGCTCCGTAACCCCCGGCCGGTGGTGCGGCTCCGTGTTCCGCCGGGTTGCTCGGCTCCGTAACCCCCGGCCGGTGGTGCGGCTCCGTGTTCCGCCGGGTTGCTCGGCTCCGTAACCCCCGGCCGGTCGTGCGGCTCCGCAATCCGGCCGGGCCGCTCGGTTTCGCAAGTAGGCCGGGTCGTGCGGCTCCTGCCAAGTCGCGGGGCCGCCTACCGGCTTTCACCGATGAGCACCTCCGCCGGCCGGTAGTGTTCGCTTCGAGGGCGGCCATTCACCGGGAGGGACGATGATCACCGTTCCGGCGGGCAGCAGCCTCACCATGCGCTGCCCCGACACGCAGCCCATCATTCTGGTCTCACTGGCGGAGGTGCAGGCGCAGTTCCTGGCCGAGCTCCCGCCGATCCCGGTGCTCAGCCTCGATGGCCCCGGGGTCCGCCGTATCGGCATCCTGGAACTGGTCACCGCCTCCGGCGTCACCTGGGTCGAAGCCGAGCTACGCAACGACCAGCTCAAAGTCATCGGCGACGCCCCCACCGACGTGGTCCAGCGCCGCACAGCCGCCCGCCGCCCCGGCAACCACCCCACCGTCGGCACCGCTCAGATCGAGAGCATCGACGGCCGCCGGCTGATCCAGATCACCGGCCGCGTCGAGGACATCTCCACCGCAGGCCTTCTGCTGAGAGCCAGCACCGGCGACAACCTGCCGGCCCTTCCGTACGGCATAGGCCGCACCCTTCTGCACATCACCATGCCGTGGGGGGAGATGACCGCCTCCGTGACCACCGTCGACCAGCGCGCCGACCTCCTACGGGGCACCTTCGAATGGATGGACCCCCACAGCAAGACCGAACTGGCCCGCTACTGCGCCGGCCGCTAATTGACCGGCGGACTCGGATCGGTCACCTTCGGCGTCGCCCCGGTCACATCACACAACACCGCCGCTTCGACGCGGTTCATGTCGGCGGTCGGAGGCGGATCGTAGAAAGGCCGGAGGGTTGTCTCCTGATCTCCCCTGAGGCATTGCTCCGGATGCCGATCGTTGCTGAACGAGCCGCCGACGATCTTGTCCGATCCGTCTCGGTAGATCAGAGTCGCGCCTCGCGGGACGAGGTCGCCGCAAGCATTCGAGTTGGTCCGCAGCCGGAAAGTTCCAGCGTTGCGGCTGGGCGGATATGTCGGATCAAGTGTCGTGATGACGGTCGGATAGGAGGCGGTGCCCTCCGCTGGGACCCATCGTGTCTGTGCGAGATCGACGCCCGCCTCGGCGACGACCGGGTTCGAGCCACCAGGCCGCAACCGCGGCTTGGGATCGAGGCCGAGGACGGTTCCGATCACCACGCGTTGGCCGGGGTGAATGATGGGAATCTCGATCCGGTGTCCTTCGCCGACAACGAGGACGGGTTCGTCTTCGGCCGTCGACAGCCGGAAGCCGACCCGGGTGTGGAAAGCAACGCGGTTGCTGCTGTTCTCCACGACCGCACCCAAGCTGACGTACCTGCCGTCGTCCATCTGGGTGAATCCGGACTCCACGACTCTGAGGTCGCCGCCGTCCGGCGCAGCTATGCCGGACTTGTTCGGGTTTGCGGTGGCGGCCGGCGCCCCCTGGTCGGTAGGCGCAACCGCGTCGGGGCAGGAGGCCACGACAACGGCTGTGTCGCCTTCAGAGCGCTGGGCGAACCAGACACCAACGCCGGCCAGCAGCACGGCGACGACGCCGGCCGAGACCAGGAACCATCGTCTCATCGGTAGATTCGTCCCCTCAGCTGGATAGCCTGCGCCAACCGATCCTTGATCAGTCGTTTGGCGGCGACTCGAACACCGGCGCAGAACTCGGCCTCGCGCAGGGCACGAATCGTGTCTTCGGCGATGTGGACACGCCATGGCTGCATGCCCTGGGCGGTGATGGTGATCCGACCGTCGTCGGACCGGCCCTCGGCGACCAGCGCATCCCGCTCCTCGAAGAAGCGGCGATCGGCATCGGAGAGTTCGCTGTCGTCGGGATACACCTGACTGACCCGTCGCCGTGCCTCCTCGAAGTCCGCCCACAGAGACCGGAGCAGGGACCCTAGGCGATGTTCCAGATCGGCTTCGGACGTGTGGTCGTAATATCCGGACGAGAAGTAGATCTCGACGATGGCCCCGGCCTCCCACAGGTTGGCGAGGTCGATGGTCAGAGTCCGGTCGTTGGCCACGATGATCTCTCCCCGCTTGCGGTGCCTTCTGTCCTCGTGTACGCCGGGCGAGGAGGTTTCGTTCGATGAGCACTGTCGTGGATGCGTCGTCTGTGATGGGACGCGCGGGCCGTACCGGGGGAGAAGGGGTGAAAGCGAGACGGCCCGCTCAGCGCAACGGGGCGCCGGGCGGGCCGTCAGGCCATCAGTCGGTTCAGCGGATGACGACCGTGCTGACGATCTTGTCAGCGAGGGTCTGCCGCTTCGCGTCCCACAGCGGGAACAGGAAGCCGATGAAGCAGATGATGGTGTCGATGAAGTGCGCGAGGTCACGCAGGAACGCCTTGCCGGCGCCGATCGGCTGGCCGACGTTGGCGTCGACGAGGGTGATGCCCAGCGCCTTCCGGCCCCAGCTCTGACCGGTCTTGCCGGCCTGGAACCAGCGGTTGTAGCCCCACACGGCGAGCGACAGCAGCTGGAAGATCCAGTAGAGGGCGTTGTACGTGACCACGCCGTTCTCGGTGTCCTGGCCCAGCGTGGCGCCGAGGATGCCGAACGGCAGCACGATGATGTTGTCGATCAGGTACGCACCGACGCGCTGGCCCCAGTTGGCGTAGTTGACGGCCGGAGCGCCGTAGGCACCGGCGCCACCGTAGGGTGCGCCACCGTACGGCGGGGGCGGCGGAACCTGGTTGCCGTAGGGGTCGTTCGGGGGCGGAGGCGGGTAGCTCATATTCGTTTCCTTCGTAGGGGTCGGCTCATCCGAGCCGGTGCAGTTGAAATATCCAGCTCGCCGTGGCGATCAGCCCGGCGAGCCAGCCCACCTGTCGCCGTCGCGCGGACGACCACGAGCGTGGCGGTTTGAGCACGCCCGCGGCACGCAGCACCACGAGCGGGCCGGCGACGGCGGTGAACGCCGCCAGACCGAAGATCAGAGGGTTGGCATGGAAAGCGGTGTCGACCTGGCCGCGCACCAGCGCCACGGCGGCGGTCGTCAGACCACACGCCGGGCACGGCACACCGGTCATCGTCCGTAACGGACACGGCAGACCCGCTCCGGTACGGGCGGTGACCGTCGGCCAGACCACCGCCCCGACCGCGACGAGCGCGCCGAAGCCGCCCAATCGCTCGGGTACGGAGAACTCACGCATGCGCACACCTCTAGATCTCAAAGCTGGAGGATCATACGGTTGTTCGGCCCTGTTCGGCGACCCCGAATCCGCAGCATGGAACCGCTAAACGCCCGTTCGGGTGACCGTCGCCCGTAGTCCCTCCGTCACCGCGGCCAGTTCGGCACGAAGACGGAGCAACTCCGACACCGTAAGGCCAAGTTCGTACCGGTGGTGGTGTCCGGCTCGTGACAGAGCCCACCACAGGTATCCGGCACGCCGGGCCGGCTCGTCACCGGCGTAGGCGGCCAGCATCAGCAGTTTCGGCCGCTGCGCCTGGACCTGCCCGATCTCCGGGCGCACCCGGGCCCAGTAGCGGTCCAGGACCGACTCCAACTCGAGGCGCAGCAGCCAGGCGCAGGCCCGCGGCCAGGTGCCCCGTGCCCCCGGAACCACCGTTTCCAGAAGCTGATCCGCCGCCGCCAGATAGACGCTCATGCCGTCGCCTCCGATGCGCCACGGAGCCACCGTGAGCTCACTGCAGTTTCTCCACCAGGTCGGACGTGTTCGCCACCAGGGACCTCATCGGCATCCGGCGGGCGCCGTGCGCGCCCTCGGCCACCGCGCGGACCGTGTCGGCTGCCCAGCCGCCGTATGTCCGGTTCAGGTACGTGTACAACTCCCCGCCCCGGCCGAGATCGCCCAGGAAGGCCAGGGTGAGCCGCTGCTTCACGGTGTCCGCCTCCGCCAGCCGCGACTCCACCTCACGGTGGGTCGCCCCGTCCCGGTAACGGCGCGCCCGGTAATGATCCATTCCGGCCGCTTCCAGCGCCGACCGGCAGAACCCGGCGACCACCGGGAAACGCGCGTCCTCCGGCAGTGTCTGCGCCGCCGCGAGAGCATACGCGTCCGCGAGGTACCGCGACGCCGGATCGGCCGCTTTCCGCAGCTCGACCACGGACCGTTCGCGCCGCCCGGCCTCCCACACGGTCGCCTCCAGCCCCAGCCGCCGCACCGCCTCCGGCAGCCGGTCGTCGTGGGTGAACACCACCACCTGCCGGGTCGCCGCGATCTCGCCGAGCACTTCGGCCAGCCCGTCGACCTTCGCCGGATCCATGCTCTGCACCGGATCGTCGACGATCACGAACCGGTACGGGCTCGCCTCCGCGGTCGCTCGCGGCAGGAACACCGACAGCCCCAGCGCGTGCAGCTCACCCTGGCTCATCACGGCCAGCGCGTTCGCCTCCGCCCCGTCCACCGCCACCGGGAACCGCACCTTGCGCTGCGTCGCCGTGCCCTCCATCCGCATCCGGTGCAGCTCGACGTTGCTCTCCTGCCGCAGCCGCCGCCAGATCGACTCGGACCGTCCCACGAACGCGGCCAGCCGCTCCGCCCGGATCTCGTCGATCGCCCGGCCGAGCGCCGCCCGCGCCGCCACCAGCAGGCTCAGCTCGGCCGCCTCGGCGCGGACCACCAGGGCGGCGTCCCGCCAGCGGCGCACGGCCGCGCCGGGTTCGCGCCAGACGTCGCGCCGCCGCACCAGCCAGCGGGTGGCAGCCTCAACCATTTCGATGTACGCCGAAGCGATGTCCCGCCACGCCCCCACAACGGCGGTCATGTCCCCGGCCCCGCCCGCGACGGCGGCAGTGTCGCCGGTCCCGGCCGCGACCCCCGCGGCCGGGACGGCGAGCACGTCACGCAGCCGCCCGGCCGGTTCGGGCAGCACCACCTCCAGAGCTGAGGCGACAGCGCGCAGCTCACGGCGTACGAAATCGAGGGTTTGGTCGGTGTTCTTCTGGGCTGTCGCGAGGGCCGCACGTGCCGCCCGGGCCTCCGCGGCCGACGCCTCGAGACGCGCCGTCTCGGTCTCGGCGGCCACCCGCCACTGCTCGTCCAGGTGCCCGCACCGGCAGACCGGGCACGACCGGTCGCCTTCGGCGGTGTGCAGGTCGAGAGCACGCCGCAGCAGGTCGGCGGTGCGTTCCGCGGCCGCCGACGCGCTGCCGGACAACCGTTCGACGGCGTCGGAGGCGGCCACCAGCTCCCGCAGCGACGACTCCACGTCCGGCAGCTCGTTCTCGATCAGGCGGTGGGCGGCGGCCGCGGCGGGCGCTTCCGCGTCCGGCCCGTCCCCACCGGCCAGCGTCTCCAGCAGGTCCAGGTCGGCGCTCGCGAACCGGCCGCCGAGCGCTTTCAGCGCCTGCCGGGCCCGGTCGTCGTCCACACCGGCGAGCAGTTCGCGCAGCTCGGCGAACCCGGCACGGACCGCCCGCACCCGTTCCTCACGTTCCCTCCGGCGGGCCTGCAACGCGGCGTCGGCGGCGGCCAGCGGGGCCAGGCCGAGAATCGGGGCGAGCGCGTCGTAGAGTTCAGACGGCTTCGCGGTGATCACCCGCTCCAGGTCGCGGGCCGACAGGAACGGCCGGTACAGCGACATCCGGCCCAACCACGCCGGAACCTCCCCGGCCGGCCGCCGGGCCGTCCCGACCGTGGTGGTGACCAGGGCGTCCGCCGGATCGGTGGCGGTCCGCTCCCAGGATCGCCGGATCGTGACGGGCGGGCTGTCGTCGCCGAGCCGCATCCGTACGCTGATCTCGGTGTCGCCGTCGTGATGCAGGTTGCGCCAGCCCTCCCGGAAGACGACCGGCCGCTGCGCCCACCGCATCGAGTCGGCGGTCAGCGTCAGCTCGGCCGCCTCCGCGAAACTCGACTTTCCCGACCCGTTACGGCCGATGACGAGGGTGAGGCCGGGCCGCGGTCGCAGGCTCAGCGTGGCCTCCGGCCCGATCCCGCGGAAACCGGCCACCCGGATCGACTCCAGGAACACCTCCGGCGCCTCGACGGCGTCGTCCGGCCCGTCCGGCAGCATTTCGAGGATCAGCGCGGTCACCGCCTCCGGCGTGCCCGCCGCACGCAGCCGCTCAGCCAGCCCGGTCTCGCTGTCCGCCGGCGTTTCGGCAGGCCCGGTGTCGCTGTCCGCCGCATCCGCCGGCGTGCCCGGCTTTTCGGCCGGCTCGGTCTCGTCGTTCACCGCACCCCTCCGGTCAGTCGCTGAGCCGCTGCCGCGCCACCCGCAGGCAGGCGCGCATGGTCTCCTCCGGCAGGCGCATCGCCGCCGCCAAGGTGCGAACAGCGTCGACGTGCCCGTCCGTGTCGATCTTTTCGTAAATCTCCAGCAGACCCCGGTGGAACGCGGGGCCGTCCTCGGGCAGCTCCGCCAGCCGGTTCTCCGCGAACTGACGGACCATCACCGCGAACCCGCCGACCGAGGGCATCTCGTGCAGCTCGGCGGACATCGCGAACAGCCGCCGCTCCACCTCCCGCAGCGTCTTCCCGCTGATCGCCGGCGCCTCGATCACCAACCGCCGCGGCCACTCCGCCGCCGCGTCGCCCCACTCGGCGATCACCGTCAGTTCCGTGTCCCGCCGCTCCAGGCGGATGTTCTCAGACATGCGCTCAACCGATCAGTTCGATGTGCCGACGGCCGGGGTGGACTTCGTGGGAGGTCATCGCAGCGACACCGTCACACCGCCGGAGAACACCGAGTCGTGCAGCTCCAGCGAGGTCAGCTTCGTGCCGTCCGGGATGTCGAAGACCAGCTTGCCCTTCACCGTGTTGCCCGGGTTGATCTCCTCGAAGAGCACCTGCTGGTCCTCGTTGGCGTAGAGCGCCGCCGCCGAGTCGACCGAGTACTCCACCTTCTTGGCGTCGAACGCCTTCTGCGCCGAGTCGGCGAAGGCCTGCGCCTCCTTGCCGATGTTCTTCACCTGCACGTCGATGAGGCAGAACTGGCCCTGCGCCTTCTCACCGATCAGGTCCGAGCCGACCTTGTTCACACCGCACTTGACCTTGGTGACGGTGAACTCGAACTTGCCGTCCCGCACCGCGTCGTTCAGGCCGGGCGTCTTCTTCTCCGGCTTGTCGGCCTTCTTCTCCTGCTTGGCGGCGGTGGCCTCGACACCGGCCGGCTCGTCGGCGGCGGCGGTCTCCGTGTCACCGGCGCCGGAGCATCCCAGCAGCGTGAGACCGACAACGGCGCCGGCGATCCAGTACCAGGCCCGGGACGGGTTCTTCATGACATCACTCCGATTGAGGTCGTTAACTCGGCAACCGTTCGGCCGATGCAGTGAAGCTACAGACATTCGGTCGAGATTGTCAACGCGAAGTTGGGTTGCGCGATCGTGTACTGTAACGGCTTGTGTGGCGGGCGGTGCTGCCGATCTGGACCCGGTCGGCAGCGAACGGCCTGGTTACGGCAAGCTGCACGGACCTAGTGCGAGAAGCGAGGAAGGACCCTGGTGAGCACTGATCATCAGAAGCTGGCGAACTTCATCTGGTCGGTCGCCGACCTGCTGCGCGGCGACTACAGGCGGTCCGAGTACGGGCGGGTGATCCTGCCGCTCACCGTGCTCCGCCGACTCGACTGGGTCCTCGAACCGACCAAGGACGCCGTCCTGGCCCGGCACGCCCAGCTGTCCGACGCCGGCGTCAAGAACATGGACCCGGTGCTGCGCAAGACCGCCAAGCTGAACTTCTACAACACCAGCAAGCTGAACTTCCGCACCCTCACGGGCGACGAGTACAACGTGGCGATCAACCTGCGTTCCTACATCGGCGGGTTCTCCCCCGGCGCGGTCGACGTGCTCGACAAGTATGGCTTCGACGCCCAGATCACCCGACTGGATGAGTCCGGGCTGCTCTATCAGGTTGTCAGTAAGTTCGTCGAGATCGACCTGCGGCCCGACGTGGTCAGCAACCACCAGATGGGTTACCTCTTCGAGGAACTCGTCCGGAAGTTCTCCGAGATCAGCAACGAGACCGCCGGTGAGCACTTCACCCCGCGCGAGGTCATCAAGCTGATGGTCAACCTGCTCCTCGCCCCCGACGAGGACGAGCTGATCACCCCCGGCATCGTCCGGAAGATCTACGACCCCGCTTGCGGTACGGGCGGCATGCTCAGCGAGGCCCAGGACCACATCGAGGCGCACAACGCGCACGCCACGGTCGAGGTCTACGGGCAGGAGCTCAACGGCGAGACGTACGCGATCTGCCGCTCCGACATGATGATGAAGGGCGGCGACCCCAACAAGATCGCCTTCGGGAACTCGTTCAGCCAGGACGGCCACGAGGACGAGAAGTTCGACTACATGCTCGCCAACCCGCCGTTCGGTGTCGAATGGAAGAAGGTCGAGAAATTCGTCAAGGACGAGGCGTCCCGTGGTCACGCCGGCCGTTTCGGCGCCGGCCTGCCCCGCATCAACGACGGGTCGCTGCTCTTCCTCCAGCACATGATTTCAAAAATGAAACGGCCGGAGGACGGTGGTAGCCGCCTCGCGATCGTCTTCAACGGCTCGCCACTGTTCACCGGCGCGGCCGGCTCCGGAGAGTCCGAGATCCGCCGCTGGATCCTGGAGAACGACCTGCTCGAAGGCATCGTCGCCCTCCCGGACCAGCTCTTCTACAACACCGGCATCTCCACGTATTTCTGGATCCTCACCAACCGGAAGGTCCCGTCGCGCCGCAAGAAGGTCGTCCTGCTCGACGGCCGCGACTACTGGGTCAAGATGCGCAAGAGCCTCGGCGACAAGCGCAAAATGCTCAACGACGACCACATCACCGACCTCACGAAGGCCTACGTCGAAGCGCTGACGATCGCCGACGACGCCTCACACCCGCTGCACAGCAAGGTCAAGGTCTTCCAGACCACCGACTTCGGCTACCAGCGCATCACCGTCGAACGTCCGCTGCGCCTGCGTTTCGAGATCTCCGAGGAGACGCTCGCGCTGCTCGCCGATTCAAAACCCCTTCTCCGGTACGCCGAACGCGAACCGTTGCTGGCCACCGCGAAGTCCCTGCTCGGCACCACAGCGACGAGCCGTGCCGAATTCGCGATGGCGCTGGCCCCGCTCGGCAAGCTGCCGGCCGCCGTGGACAAGGCGGTGTGGGACGCCTTCTCGATCAGCGACCCGTCCGGCGAGATCCAGACCGACCGCAAGGGCAACCCCCTCCCGGACGCCGACCTCCGAGACAACGAGAACGTCCCCCTGATGGAGGACGTCAACGACTACCTCAAGCGCGAGGTGCACCCCCACATCCCTGACGCCTGGATCGACGAGCCCAAGACAAAGATCGGCTACGAGATTCCCCTCACCCGCCACTTCTACGTCTACCAGCCGCCGCGTCCTCTGGCCGAAATCGATGCCGAACTTAAAGCTCTTGAGTCTCAGATCCAGAGCCTGCTCGGTGAGGTGACCAAATGACCCTGGATGTGCCGACCATTGAAAACTCTGGTGTTGCGTGGCCGGAGGGCTGGCGTAGGGTTCCGCTTTGGGCTCTCTTCGAGCGCGTTAAGGATGTCGGACATCCCGGCGAAGAGATGTTGAGCGTATATCGTGATTATGGTGTAGTGAAAAAGGCTAGTCGCGACGACAACATGAACAAGACCGCCGAAAATCGGAACATCTATCAATTGGTTGATGATAGATGGTTGGTGGTCAATCGGATGAAGGCTTGGCAGGGGTCGGTTGGCGTATCGGAGTATCGAGGAATCGTATCTGGGCACTATATTTGCTTCCGTCCGCGCCACAAAGAGCATCCTCGTTTTTTGAACTATCTGCTCCGGTCGCAGCCTTACGTCCTTGAATATCAGCGGATATCGCGAGGTGTAAGGCCCAATCAAATGGAGGTCGACAATGACGAACTCCGCTCTATCTCGATTCGCCTGCCTCCGCTAGAAGAACAACGGCGCATCGCCAATTTCTTGGACGGTGAAACGCGGAAGATCGATGCCATTCTTTTAAAGAAGATCGAGCTGCTTTCCTTGCTGGATGAGAGGATCGACGGACGAATTCTCGAGTACATAGGTGCCAGTCGGATCGTCGATTACTCGGATTCAGCCAACCCCGTCCTGCCTATCCGGCGATTGCTGTCCAAGGTGGTTCGTCCTGCGGTGCCTGGGAGTGAGGTTATTACTGCCTTTCGGGATGGGCAGGTGGCAACCCGATCGAGTCGCCGTGTGGATGGATATACTCTGCCGTCCAGTGCCGAAGTGCAAGGCCAATATGTTGAGGCTGGTGACGTTGTGGTTCATGGTCTGGATGGCTTTGCCGGTGCCATCGGCATGTCTGAGGCGGCCGGGAATTGCAGTCCGGTCTATCATGTCTGCGTTCCTCGCAAAGGCGGGAATTCGCTCTTCTTGGGACGGCTGCTGCGAGTTCTTGCAGTTTCGGGCTATCTTGGGTTGTTTGCGTTTAGCACTCGGGAACGCGCGGTCGACTTTCGTAACTGGGACCTCTTTGGGCGTATTCCAGTTCCTGATGTGCCACTTTTATTGCAGGAGGAGATCGGCGAATGGATCAGATTTGTTCGGCCTCTTCGAATATTGACCGAGCGCTCCAATGCTCTCGCAGAGGAGCGGCGGCAGGCGTTGATTACGGCGGCGGTTACCGGACAGATTGATGTGACTACGGCTGGGGGAGTGGTCTGAGATGAGTGTTCACGGGGAGAGCACGTTCGAGGCTGTCATCGAGCAGTCGCTGCTCGACAGCGGCTGGACGCGCGGACTGCCGGGAAACTATGACCGGCAGCTCGGGCTGGACACGTCGGAGCTGTTCGCGTTCATCGGGGCTACCCAGAACGAGGCCTGGCTGAGGCTCGTGGCCTATCACGGGAACAGCCAGGACGAGGCGCAGAAGCGCTTCAAGCAGTACCTGGCCAAGCAGATCGACGAACGCGGCCCGCTGGATGTGCTGCGGCGCGGTGTCAAGGACCGGGGAATCCTGTTCCGGCTGGCGTTCTTCAAGCCGGCGCACTCGATCACCGACGACGCGCTCAACCTCTACCGGGCGAACCGGCTGAGCGTGACCCGCCAGCTCCGCTACTCCGAGAGCAACCAGAACAGCGTCGACCTCGCCCTCTTCGTGAACGGCATCCCCCTGGCGACGGCCGAGCTGAAGAACGAACTCACCAAGCAGACCGTCGAGGACGCCAAGGCGCAGTACCGCACCGACCGGGATCCGAGGGAATTGCTCTTCGCCCGGCGTACCCTCGCGCATTTTGCCGTTGATCAGAATCTGGTTTTCGTGACCACCCGGCTGGCGGGGGAGAAGACCCGGTTCCTGCCGTTCAACACCGGTTCCGAGGGGCCGGGGGTGTCGGGTGGGGCCGGTAACCCGACCGCGCAGGGTTACCGGACCGCGTACCTCTGGGAGCAGATCTGGCACCCGGACACCTGGATGGACCTGGTCCGGCGTTTCCTGCACACGGAGAAGGAGTCGCGGGCGCTGATCTTCCCGCGCTACCACCAGTGGCACGCGGTGACGCAGTTGACCGAGCATGCCGCCGCGCACGGGGCGGGCCACAACTACCTGGTGATGCACTCGGCGGGCTCGGGCAAGTCGAACACGATCGCATGGCTGGCGCACCGCCTGTCGAGTCTGCACAGCGCCGCCAACGAGCCGGTCTTCGACAAGGTCATCATCATCACCGACCGGGTGGTGCTGGACCGGCAGTTGCAGGACACGGTGTTCCAGTTCGAGCACGTGCCGGGTGTGGTGCAGCGGATCGACAAGGACTCGGCGCAGCTCGCGACCGCGCTCCAGGGCGAGACCGCGAAGATCATCATCACGACGATGCAGAAGTTCCCGTTCGTCCTGGACAAGGTGTCCGGGCTGAAAGGCAAGAAGTTCGCGGTGGTCGTCGACGAGGCGCACTCGTCGCAGTCCGGTGATTCGGCGGCCGCTTTGAAGAAGGTGCTGCTCAAGATGGGCAGCGACGACGTCGACGAGAGCGGCGACCTGCTCACCGCGTCGGCGCTGGCGCGCGGGCGGCACGAGACGCTGTCCTACTTCGCGTTCACCGCGACGCCGAAACCGAAGACCCTGGAGCTTTTCGGTACGCCGCACCCGGTGACCGGGAACCTGTACCCGTTCCACACCTACTCGATGCGGCAGGCGATCGAGGAGAGTTTCATCCTCGACACGCTGAAGAACTACGTGACCTACAAGTCGTACTGGAAGCTGGCGAACGCCAACGTCGACGACCCGGAGGTGGACCCGAAGAAGGCCGGTTCACAGCTGGCCCGGTTCGCGGTGCTGCACCCGACGATGATGGCGCAGAAGGCCGAAGTGATCGTCGAGCACTTCCTGAAACACACGGCTCAGCGGCTCGGCGGCCGGGCGAAAGCCATGGTGGTGACCGGTTCCCGCGAGGCGGCGGCTCGGCTGTACACGGCCTTGAAGAAGTACATCGAGCTGCACGGCTACACCGGCTGCGCGCCGCTCGTCGCGTTCTCCGGCGACCTGGAACTCGACGGTGTCGAGGTCAGCGAGGCGAAGCTGAACGGTTTCGCCGAGGGTGAGCTGCCGGAGCGGTTCGCCTACACGGCCGCCGACGACAAGTTCGCCGGCGGTCCGAGGGCGAAACAGCCGGTCGAGTACAAGATTCTGGTGGTGGCGGAGAAGTACCAGACCGGTTTCGATCAGCCGCTGCTCACCACGATGTACGTGGACAAGCCGCTCAAGGGTGTCGCCGCGGTGCAGACCCTGTCCCGGCTCAACCGCACCCACCCGCTCAAGGGGCAGGGCGACGTGTTCGTGCTGGACTTCGTCAACGAGGCCGGCGACATCACCGAGCAGTTCAAACCGTTCTTCGAGACGGCGGCCACCATGCCGACCGACCCGAATCTGCTCTACACGGCGGAGAACGCGGTCACCTCGTACGCCCTGCTCGTCGATTCGGAGATGCAGGCGTACGCCGACGCGCTCCTCGAAGCGGAGGGCAAGGCGAAGACGGACGCCGCGCTGCAGAAAGCACACGCCGCCCTCTACCGTTTCACCGAACCGGCCCGGGACCGCTACGTCGCGCTCGCCGCGGACGACCCGGACGCCGCCGAGGGTTTCCGGGCCGCGCTGCGCGACTTCACCCGGATGTACGCGTTCCTCAGCCAGGTCGTGCCCTACCAGGACGCGGGCCTGGAACGGCTCTACCTCTACGGCCGGGCCCTGCTGAACCGGCTGCCCCGCACCGAGGACGCCTCCGTCGACATCGGCGAGGTGCAGCTCACCCACCTGCGGATCAGCGAGACCGGCCGGCACGACGCCTCCCTGTCACCGGAGGGCGAGCAGATGCTGCCCGGCTTCCTCGGCGGCGGCGCGGGCCCGCAGAACGACCCGGACAAGGTCGCCCTGTCCGAGTTGATCGAGGTGTTCAACGACCGTTTCGGCATCGGGCTCGGCGAGGGCGACAAGATCTGGGTGGAGCAGCAGATCCAGGCGCTGTCCGAGGACGGGGTGGTCGAGGCCGCCGCGCTCGTCAATGACGAAAGTAACTTCGGCGTGGTCTGTGACAAGCGCATCGAGGATGTGATCCTGTCTCGGCACGACGACAACGGCAAACTGATGCAGCGCTATCTCGACGACGACACGCTGCGCAGTCAACTCAACCAGTTCGCGCGTAGCCAGGCCTACCGGCTGATCCGCCGGAAGCACGGCCTCACGTGAACGGGCCGACACCACGGGGGGACAGGTGGAGGCGGGAGACCGCGTCGCCGACCGCTATCAGCTGACCGAGAAGATCGGTGACGGCGGCATGGGCCTGGTCTGGGCCGGTTACGACGAGCGCCTGGACCGGCCCGTCGCCGTCAAGTTCCTCAAACCCGGCCTGGCGAGCGCCGACGATCGCCAGGCCGTGGCCGAGCGGTTCAAACGCGAGGCCCGGGTCACCGCCCGCCTGGACCATCCCGGCGTGCCGGCCGTCCACGACGCCGGGATCCTGGGTGAGGACCTGTACATCGTCATGCAGTTGGTGCCCGGCAGCACGCTCGCGACGCTGACGGAGCAGGGGCCGATGCCGGTGCCGTGGGTGGCCGCGATCGGCGCGCAGGTCTGCTCGGTGCTCGCCGCCGCACACGGCGCGTCGCTGGTGCACCGGGACATCAAGCCCAGCAACCTGGTGCTGACGCCCACCGGCACGGTGAAGGTGCTGGACTTCGGGGTCGCCGCGGTCCTCGACTCGAGGCTGCCGAAGCTCACGAACACCGGCGAGTTCGTCGGCACCCCCACCTATGTGGCCCCGGAGCAGGCGCTCGGCGTGACCACGGTCGGCCCCGCCGCCGACCTGTACGCGCTGGGCTGCGTCCTGTTCGAACTGTTGACCGGCCGGCCGCCGTACCGGTCGGAGACCCCGCTCGGCATGCTGCACCTGCACCTGGAGTCGCCGGTTCCGCGAGCCCGGGACACCCGCGACGACGTGCCCGCCGCCCTCGACGATCTGATCGTCACCCTGCTGGCGAAGGACCCGCAGGACCGGCCCGGGTCGGCGGCCGAGGTCTACGGTGGCCTGATGCGGTGGGTCACCTCCGAGCTGCCCCCGCTCAATCGCGCCCCGGAGGACCGCAGCACCGCCGACCCGACCTCGCCGTACCGTTTCCCGTTCGGGCCGCTGCCCCGGGAGAGTTCGGCCGGCTCCCGGCTGATCGTGGCGCCGTCCACGCCGGGCAGCGTCCCGAGCCTCGACGAAGTGCAGGACGCGCTCGAACAGGCGCACGCCCTCGTCGACGAGGAACGTTTCGGTCAGGCCGCCGACCTGCTCGGCACCGTGCTGCGGCGGGCCGTCCCGGTCTACGGCGCCCGTACGCCCGAGATCCTCGAGGTTCAGCTCGGCTACGCCGGCATGCTGGAGCTGGCCGGCGACTACCGGGCCGCCCTGCCGGTCCTCGAACAACTCGTCGTCGACCTGGCGGCCCGCTACGGGCCCGGTCACGAGCTGGTCCGCGAGTGCCGGGGGCACATCGCCACCTGCCAGGCGGAGACCGGTCAGACGGCCGAGGCCCTGCTCACCCTCAACGAGCTGCTGCGGGAGGCGACCGGGCCGGAGCGGTTCCAGCTGCGCCACCAGATCGCCGTGATCACCGCGGGGATCGGCCAGGTCGGCGAGGCGATCGAGCAGCTCGACTCGCTTCTCGCCGACCTGCATGACGTCTACGGCCCGGGTGGTTCCACGGTCCGGGAGGTGGCGTCCCTCCGCGAGCACCTCCGCCGCCTCGCCGCCTGAACGGCCACATCGTGGGCTACCGAAAGCGAAGATCTCACCCTTTGGTCCCTGGACGGCGAGCGGCTCCGCTTCACTCCAGGTGAGCGTGTGGATCTTCCCGAGCGTATGCCGTCCGCCGGGACTCACGACGAACGGCGTCCGCGTAACGCAGGACGCCGCCCGTCGTAGTGGCTCCTGGAAGTTCGAAACGGCCTCAGAGGCTGATCTACCGGGCAAACGGAATGAGCCTGGCCCCGGCTCGGTCTGTAAAGTGGCGCAGAGCCGAGCCTTCTCCCGGGGCGCTGATCCGCGGCCTCCGACGTAACCTCGGTGAGGTGAGTGCCGCACCCGCCATCCCACTGACGTCCGTCTTCGCCGACACGTTCCCGGAGATGGCGATCCCCTGGCAGGCCGCCGAAACACCCAAGCCCCGCCTCCTGGCCCTCAACCGGCCCCTCGCCGACGACCTCGGCCTCGACCCCGACTGGCTGGAGACCCCCGACGGCCTCGGCTTCCTCACCGGCACCAACCTCCCCGAGCAGGCGAAACCGGTCGCCCAGGCCTACGCCGGCCACCAGTTCGGCGGCTACTCCCCACGTCTCGGTGACGGCCGCGCCCTGCTGCTCGGCGAGCTGAACGGCCGCGACATCCACCTGAAGGGCTCCGGCCGCACCCCGTTCGCCCGCGGCGGCGACGGCCTGGCCGCGGTCGGCCCGATGCTGCGCGAGTATGTGATCAGCGAAGCCATGCACGCCCTCGGCATCCCGACGACCCGCTCCCTGGCGGTGGTGGCGACCGGCCGGAGCATCGTCCGGGACAATCTGGCCCCGGGCGCCGTCCTGACCCGGGTCGCGGCCGGCCACCTGCGCGTCGGCAGTTTTCAGTACGCCCGCGCGACCGGTGACGCCGACCTGCTGCGCCGCCTCGCCGACCACGCGATCAGCCGGCACCACCCGGGCGCCGGTAACGCTCTGGAGCTGTTCGAGGCCGTGGTGACCGCCCAGGCCGAGCTGATCGCCAAGTGGATGCTCACCGGCTTCGTCCACGGTGTGATGAACACCGACAACATGACCATCTCGGGCGAGACCATCGACTACGGTCCGTGCGCTTTCATGGACGCCTTCGACCCGGCGACGGTGTTCAGTTCGATCGACGAGACGGGCCGTTACGCCTACGGCAACCAGCCCACGATCGCCCAGTGGAACCTTGCCCGCCTCGCCGAGTCGCTGCTGCCGCTCTTCGACGACGACCAGGAGAAGGCGATCGCCCTGGCCACCGAGGCGCTGGGCGGGTTCCGTGCCCGCTACGCGCGGGCCACCATCACGGGCATGAGCGCCAAGCTGGGCCTCAAGGCCGACAACGCTCCCTTGGCCGAGGATCTCCTAGCCCACCTGGCCGCCGAGAAGGCCGACTTCACGTCGTTCTTCCGCAGACTGGCCGCCGGGGAGGAAACCGGCGAATGGGTCGACCGCTGGCGTGCCGAGACCCCCGACACCGAGGCGATGAACCGGGTCAATCCCGTCTACATCCCCCGCAACCACCTGGTCGAGGAAGCACTGGCGGACGGCGAGATCCACGAACTCCTCGAAGCGATCACGTCACCCTTCGACGAGCGCCCCGAACTGGCCCGCTACGCCGAGCCGGCCCCACCGGACTTCGGCACCTACCGCACCTTCTGCGGAACCTGACAAAAACCCCTTTATCGTACGCGTTGGACACAGTACCGCCCGACCCGGCGACCACCTGCCACGCAAGCCTCTGCCGCCCGCACCGGGCTGACCTGCCGGGCAACCCTCACCGCCTGGCGACCGTCTGCCGCCCGGGGCGGGTTGACCTGCCGGGTAACCCTCACCGCCGCCGCGTCCGCGCCGGCGCGGCCTGACTTGTCTGCCGTCCGCGGCGGGTTGACCTGCCGGGCTGCCCTCAGGGTCGCCTCGTCAGGGTCGGCGTGGCCTCACCGGCCCGGCGACCGTTCGCCAAGGGCTTGCACGTAGGCATCGCCGGGACACCACCTTTCCGCGTTCGACACCCGCTGCGGGTGTGCCCACACCCGCAGCGGGTGTACATCTCTTGTTTGGGATGTCGAGTCGCAGCCTCATCCGTGACCGCCCTGACAGATCAGCGAGACCGCAACCTGCGGCCTGGCTTCTGCGTTTCCCCAGCGTGCGTGGGCCGTTCCAGCGTGCGTGGGCCGTTCCAGCCTGGGTGCGCCGTTCCAGCGTGCGTGGGCCGTCCCAGCGTGCGTCGGCCGTTCCAGCGTGCGTCAGCCGTCCCAGCCTGCGTGGGCCGTCCCAGCCTGGGTGCGCCGTCCCAGCCTGCGTGGGCCGTCCCAGCCTGGGTGGGCCGTCCCGGGCTGACCTGCCGGGTCGGCTTGACCACACCGCGGCTGCTCTGACGGTCGGTGGAACGCGGGCGCGGAGGGAGAGCCGGGGTTGTGCTCTATGGGCCGAGTATCGCCCGGCGGAGGCGCTGGACGGCCTCCTCCATCGTGTCCGCCGGAGTGGCCGCATAGGTCAGCCGCAGGAACGGCCCGGGTGGCTCGGCCGCGTGCCACGCGCGCCCGGGGAAGACGATCACCCCGGCGGCAGCGGCCGCGGACGCCACCGCCACGTCGTCGAAGCCGTCCGGCAGCCGCGCCCACAGATGCAGGCCACCGCGGGGGATCACGGTGGGGGCCAGATCGGGCAGATGGCGCCGCAGCGCGGCGAGCAGGGCCGCCCGCCGGTTTCCCAGCTCGGCCCGCAGGCTACGGCGATGCCGCCCCCACGCGGGGCTGGTCACGAACTCCAGAGTGGCCTGCTGCATCGGCCCGGCCACGAAGAAGTCGTCGAGCAGCCGGGCGGCGCGCAGCCGTGCCCCGGCCGGGCCGCGCGCCCCGAGCCCGGCGACCCGCAGGCCGGGCGCCGCCGACTTGGTCAGCGACCGCAGGTAGACGACGTGACCGTGCGGGTCGCCGGACGCCAGTGGGGGAGGCGGTTTCCCGTCGACGGTCAGATCGCGGGCGTAGTCGTCCTCGATCAGGAACGCTCCGGCGGCCCGGACGGCGGCGAGCACCTCGGGCCGGCGGCCGGGGGAGAGGGTCGCTCCGGTCGGATTGGCATACAGCGGCTGGCAGTAGAACAGCCGCGCCCCGGTGCGTGTGAACGCCGCCGCCAGGTGATCCGGCCGCACCCCGTCGTGGTCGGCCGGCACCGGCACCACGCGCAGCCCGGCGGCGTGGGCGGTGGCGAGCGCTCCGAGGTAGGTGGGTGATTCGACGAGCAGGGTGTCGCCGGGGCCGGAGAGCGCCCGCAACGTCGACGACAGCGCGGCCTGCCCGCCGGGGCAGATCACCATGTCGGCGGCCCGCAGCCCACCGCCGGCCTCCCGGGCGAACCAGGCGCGCAGATCCTCACGTCCTTCGGCCGGCCCGCGCTGCCAGGCGGCCGGCTGCCGGGCGGCCCGGGCCAGCGCCGCCCCGAGCGCGGCGGCCGGTTGCAGGTCGGCGTCCAGATAACCGCCGGACAGTGGAATGGCACCTGCGGGCGGTAACGACAGTAACGCCTGCATCTCCTCCTCGCCGGGCCGCCGGGGGCCGAGCGCCACCGTCTGCCAGGACAGGTCGGGCGGTGCGGCCGGGCCGGGGCGCACCGCCACGAAGGTGCCCCGCCCGGACCGGGTCTCGACCACGCCCTCTGCCACGAGCTGCCGGATCGCCTCGGCCACGGTGACCGGCGAGGCCTGGTGGCGAACGGTCAGCTCGCGCACCGACGGCAGTCGCGTCCCGGCGGGTGAGGCGCCCGCCGCGGTCCGCAGATCTTGGATGACCCGATCGGCTGCGTTACCGTTACCCATGAGAGACAAGAGTAGCGCTACTGCCGTGGGGGCGATAACGGCCGGGGCGCTGGGAGTGCTCGGTTTCAGCCTGTCCCTGCCGGCCACCCGGGTGGCGGTGCAAGGGCTGGACCCGTGGTTCGTGGCGTTCGGCCGGGCGATGGTGGCGGCTGTGCTCGCCGCCGGCTACCTGTGGTTCACCCGGGCGCCTCGGCCCACCCGCGACCAGTGGCGCCGCCTCACGATCGTGGCGCTCGGCGTGGTCGCCGGGTTCCCGCTGTTCACGTCGCTGGCGCTGACCAGCGAGACGGCCTCGCACGGCGCGGTGGTCGTCACGCTGCTGCCGGCGACCACCGCCGTCCTCGCGGTGCTCCGCGCCGGCGAGCGCCCACCGCCCGCGTTCTGGCTGGCCGGTGGTGCCGGGCTGCTGGCCGTCCTGACGTTCCTGGTGGCGAGCGGAACCGTGCACGGCGCGCTGTCCGTCCCCGACCTCCACCTGCTGGCCGCCGTCGCCCTGTGCGGTCTCGGGTACGCCGAGGGCGGCGCGCTCGCCCGTGAGCTGGGCGGCGCCCGCACCATCTGCTGGGCTCTGCTGGTCGCGCTGCCGGTGACGGCGCCGCTGACCGGGTTCGCCGCCGTGACCCGTCCACCGCAGGCCGGTGTCACGATCTGGCTGGCTTTCGCGTACCTCTCGGTGGTCTCGATGTTCTTGGCGTTCTTCGCCTGGTATGCGGGACTGGCGCGCGGGGGGATCGCCCGGGTCGGCCAGCTCCAGCTGGCCCAGCCGATTCTGACGCTGCTCTGGTCCGCGCTGCTGCTGGGGGAGCGGCTGGCGGCGCCGGCTGTCGTCGCCGCGCTGGCCGTGCTCGCGTGCGTGGTGCTCACCCAGCGGACCCGGGCCGGCCGTCCGGCCGGAACGAGCTGATGTGTTGACACTGTTATGGGTCGCAGGTGTAAGAACGCAGGTCAACGTGTAGGGTCGTGCCTGTGACGGGTCCAACGCCAGGCGCCGACGGCAGGCTCATTTCCGCAGCGGAGGTGGCACGCCTGGCCGGCGTGACCCGCGCCGCGGTGTCCAACTGGCGACGGCGCCATCCCGACTTCCCCGAGGCGGTCGGCGGCGGCCGTAACGCGCTGTTCGCCCTCTCCGAGATCACCGACTGGCTCGACCGCCAGCGCAAGAGCACCGACGTCTCCGACGAGGTGCTGGTCTGGCAGGAGCTGCGCGCCCTCTACGGCGAGGACATGATCGGCGGGGTCGCCGAGATCGCCGAGCTGCTGACCGCCGACGGCCCGCCGGGCCGGCTGGACGAGGCGTCCCGCCTGCGGCTGCGGGGGAAGGCCGCCAACACCTCGCCGGCCGAGGTGGTCTCCGGCTTCATCGAGCGACTGATCGCCTCCGGCGCCGCGCTGACCACGAAACACCTGGCGAAGGCGGTCGCCCACGTGGCCGGTGACGTCACCGGCACCGTGTTCGACCCGGCCGCCGGCGCCGGCTCCCTGCTGCTGGCCTGCGCGGAACACCCCGGCGTCCGGCTGACCGGCCAGGACGGCAACCCGGCGACGGCCCGGCTGGCCCGGGCCCGGGCCGCCCTGGCCGGGGCCGACCTGGAGTTCCGGGTCGGTGACTCGTTCCAGGGTGACGCCTGGCCCGACCTGCGCGCCGACCTGGTCGTCTGTGATCCGCCGGCGGGCCTCACCGACTGGGGCCGGGACGTCCTGATGGTCGACCGCAGATGGGAATTCGGCGTTCCCACGAAAGCGGAGAGCGAACTGGCGTGGCTGCAACATTGTTATGCGCACACCGCGCCCGGCGGCCGGGTGATATTCGTGATGCCGCCGTCGGTCGCCTATCGCCGTGCCGGTAAACGCATTCGATCGGAATTGCTGCGCGGCGGGGTTCTGGAACAGGTCGTCGCGCTGCCCTCGGGAATGGTGGCGTCACACGCTCAGCCGGTCCACCTGTGGGTGCTGCGCCGGCCCGTCGACGGCGAACGCCCGGTCTCCGAGGTCCGCATGACCGACCTCACCCACGCCGCCCCCGGCAATCCGTTCGCCGCCGAACCGCAGCCGGTCGTGCACGTGCCGGTGATCGACCTGCTGGACGAGACCGTCGACCTCACCCCGGCCGCGCACCTCCCGGTCGCCCAGATCGACCACGCCGGCGAGTACGCCGCCGACCGCCGGCAGATCCTCCAGGTGCTGGAGCGGATCGCCGGATCACTTCCGGAACTCACCGCCGGAACCGGATCGATCGAGGGTGGCACATTACGCATAGCCGATCTGGCCCGCGCCGGAATAGTCGACATCGAGGAGAAGACCGTCACCTCCGCGAGTGATCAATTGGACACCGATTATCTGCGCGGATTCCTGCACGGTTCCGCCAATTCGGCGAGAAACACGAGCAGCAGCGGAACGTTCCGGGTGGACATCCGCGGTTCCCGCATTCCACAGATGGACATCGAGGAACAACGCCGTTACGGCGCCGCCTTCCGGGCGCTCGACGAGGCGGAGGAGACCCTGCGCCAACTGAACAAGCTGGGTCTCGACGCCATCGCCCGCGCCCGCGACGGGCTCACCAACGGCACGCTGCGCCCCGGCGAGCAGCGCTGACTTGCGGCCGGTCCTCCTCGGCGGTTACGCGGCCAAGTCCTGCCCCCGTGCCGTCCACAACGACTACGACCCGACCGTGCCGCGCCCCGTCCTGCCGGTCGCGCCGGAACTCCAGGCCCTGTACGACAGCGGCGTCACCTTCGAGGCGGAGGTGCTCGCCGCCTGGTCGGCGCTGAGCCTGCCCGGCTACGTCGACCTGCGTGATCTGGACGGCGACAAACGCGTCCACATCGGCGCCACGATCGGCGCGATGCGGGCCGGCGCTTCCGTGATCGTCGGCGGCCGGCTGCCCGACGACCCGGACGGCGCCCGTACCGGAAAGCCCGACATCCTGCTCCACGACGGCAGCGGCTACCACCCGGCCGACATCAAGGCCCACCACGTCCTCGACCGCAAGTACGACAACGCCCTGGCCAGCACGCTCAAGACCCCGTCGTTCCGGGACGCCGTCGCGCTGCCGGACGGCGGCGCCCGGCGGCGCGAGGAGGACCTGCTCCAGCTCGCCCACTACTGGCGGATGCTGGAGGCGTGCGGCCACCAGGCGGCCCATCCGCGCGGCGCGATCTGCGGCGACGACCGGCCCGGCGACCCGGTGCTCGTCTGGTACGACCTGGCCGCCCCCGCCTTCCGCACCTTCTCCCGGACCTCCGGCGTCGCCACCCGCAGCGCCCTGGAACGCTACGACCACGAGCACGGCTTCCGCCGCCGGGTCGCCGACGTCGCGCGTCGCCGCACCGGCGCCGCCGGGGACCCGCTCCCGCTCGTCGAGCCGATCGGCCAGGCCGAGTGCGCCACCTGCCGCTGGTCGCCGGTCTGTGCCGACACCCTCCCCGGTACGGACCTGAGCGGCGTCCTGCGCGGCATCCTGGGCGTGCGCGAGTACCTGGCGTTGCGCGCGGCCGGTGTCCACACGGTCGCCGACCTGGCCGCCGGCGACCCGGACGCCCTGCTCGCCGGTGGGTACGGCGCGGAGGTCCCGCACCTGCGTACCCGGTCGTTTCGTCTCCGCAAAGCGGTGACCGCCGCCCGCCTGGCCGCCGACGGCCTGGTCGTGCGCCGCCGTGAACGGGCCGACATCCCGCGCGCCGCCGTCGAAGTGGACATCGACATCGAATGGGGCGTCGACGACCGCGTCTACCTGTGGGGTCTGCTGATCACGTCGAACGGCGCGGCCCGCTACGAGTCCTTCTTCGACCCCCGGGTGAGCACCGACCGCGACGAGGAACTCCTCGCCCGCCGCTGCCTCGACCGCCTCACCGCCCTGGCCACCGAGAACCCCGATCTGCTGGTCTTCCACTACGGCACCCCCGAACCCCGTCAGGCCCGCCGGTTTCCGCCGCTGCCGTCCGGCACCGCCGGCCCGGACCGGTGGATCGACCTGCTCCCGGTGGTTCGCGCCACCGTCGACTCCCGGGCCGGGCACGGTCTCAAGACGGTCGCCACCCACGGCCCCGGCCACACGTGGCGCGACCCCGACCCCGGCGGCCTGCAGTCCCAGTCCTGGCACGCCGCGGCCCGTCACGGCGACGCCTCCGCCGCCGCCCGTCTGCTGGCCTACAACGAGGACGACGTCCGGGCCACCCTCGCCGTCCGTACCTGGTTGCGTTCCTGAATCCCGGGTGAGTGGGCAGCTCAGCCCGGCGGGCGCGGCAGAGGCGTGCGCGGGCGGGAGGTCGCGGGGAGCAGGCGGGACGGCCATGATTCGGCGGGGGCGGGGATTGCCCGTACCCCCGGAAAATGGTTTTCGGCGTGTCAGGCCGCCCAGGCCCAGGTGCCCTTGCCGTCGTTCTTGGCCGAGTACATGGCGGTGTCGGCGGCGTGCAGGAGCGTGCGGATGTCGTCGCCCGGCTGTGAGCAGGCCACCCCGATGCTGGCGTTGGCCCGGATCGGCTCACCGTCGATCGGGATCGGCACCGTCATGGCGTGCAGGATCCGCTGCGCGGTGCGTTCGGCGTCGCCGGCGTCACAGTCGCGCAGCAGCACCGCGAACTCGTCGCCGCCGAGGCGGGCCGGCAGATCCCCGGAGCGCACCGAGGTGCGCAGCTTGTCGGCGACCCCGGCGAGCAGCGTGTCCCCGGCCGCGTGGCCCAGGGTGTCGTTCACCGCCTTGAACCCGTCCAGGTCGATGAGCAGCACCGACACCGTTCCCGGGGCGGCCGTGAGGAGGGCGTCCATCACCTCCTCGCGGAAGTGGCTGCGGTTGGCCAGCCCGGTCAGGTCGTCGAACATCGCCTGATGGCGCAGCCGGACCTCGTGCTCCTGCAGTTCGGCGATCAGGCGCTTGTTGTCGTGGAAGGCGAGCAACTGCCGGGCCACCACCAGGGCGACGATCACGCCGAGCCCGCAGACGGTGCCCCACAGCCGGATGTCGTCCTTCACCTCGTGATCGGTCAGCACCACGACCAGCGTGCTGAACACGACCACGATCGACCCGTACGGCAGCAGGCTGTACGGTTTGCGCCGCCGTGTCCCGAAGGCAGCCTGCTCGTCGAACCGGGCGATGAGCTCCTGGATCCGCGGACCCATGGCGATGAGCATCGACGGCACGAAACGGATGGCGTAGACGAAAGCCGGCAGCGAGCCGTTCGCGTCCGGGGGAGCCGCGAACAACCCGACGGCGTTCACCGCGGCCGAAGCGATCATCGGGACGGCCGCGCCGCGATGCATCGGGGCGTTCCCGCTGAGGATCATCTTCACCGCGGCGAACGCCGAGGTGAGCACCACCGCGGCCCCGGCCAGCGCGGCGACCAGGTTGCCGCCCTTGTCGTCCGGGTCGATGGCGAAACACCACGCCACCACGGCACCGCCGACGAGCACCGTGCCGGAGTCGATCCAGAACGCCAGGCGATCCCGGCGGCTGCGGCCGGCGTGCGGATGCAGCAGCATCCCGACGATGATCAGCCCGAGCCCGATGGCGAAGCAGATCGACTGGACCGGCCCGCCCGCGGTGGTCCACTCGCCCGGCTGCCAGAACGAGACGACCACCTGGATCACGTCGCCGACGGTGAGCACACCGCCGGCGATGCTCAACAGCAGCCAGAACCGGCGCAGCGGGCGGGCCGCGACCCGCCACACCCGCCAGGCGGAGTAGGCGAGCAGCGCGTCGAGCGGCGGCTGGAACACCCAGTACACGTTCACCTGGGTGTCCGGGCTGCCGTCGAGCATGAAGAACAGGGCCACACCGAGCACGGTCCAGGCCGCGGCCACGGCAAGCACCGGGTCCTGTCTTATCTGTCCGTTCCCGGTCACTCAGGGGTTATCGGCCGCACGCCGCCGGGGTTGAGCGAAGCAGGCCGCCCGAACCAGCGTCCGCGCCCCTCCCGGCCTTGCCGTCTGTCAGCTCCGGGCCGTCCTTCCCTTCTTTCTGCTCCGGGCCGTCCCTTCCCGGCCTCACCTTCTTTCCGGTACGGGCGGGAACCGCCCCCGACCGCCTATGACCGTCCCGCCTGCTCCACGGCCGGTGCCGCGCCCGCCGGGCTGAGATCGCGGGCCGGGCGTATGGCGTACCGGGATGGGTCGGGTTTGCGGCGTACCGGGATGGGTCGGGTTTGCGGCGTACCGGGATGGGTCGGGTTTGCGGCGTACCGGGATGGGTCGGGTTTGCGGCGTACCGGGATGGGT
>NZ_JBFAMR010000002.1:166677-169527 GCF_040656595.1 Actinoplanes sp. NPDC049802 | reverse complement strand
GGTCGGGTTTGCGGCGTACCGGGACGGGTCGGGCTCACGGCGTACCGGGACGGGTCGGGCTCACGGCGTACCGGGACGGGCCGGGCTCACGGCGTACCGGGACGGGCCGGGCTCACGGCGTACCGGGAAAAGGCCGGGGGAGACGCACGGTCGGGAGCGCGGCAGGTGACCGATATGTCCGCGCGCTGGCGTGATCTTCGCCCGAGCGACCTTGACAGGAGTGCCAGGTGCGCACCAGAGTGACGCACTCACCCCCGCTGACCTGCGAATACGCTGCCAGGAAGGGCAATTGTGGACATGGATCTGCATCCTGACGATCACGACGAACTGATGCACGGCAGCTCCATCCTCGAGATGTGGCGCCGCAGCGATCACGCTGTTCAGGTCGCCGAGGAACTGATGCGGATGCACGGCGGCACTGTTCCGATGAGCGAGCTGCTGTGGCTGGGCGCCGAGTCCTTCCTGCCGCGGCCGTGGAACGCGGGCCGTGCGCCGGAGCCGGTCGACGCGGCCGTCCAGGTCTACAACCGCTGGCGCAGACTCGAGGAGCGCCGCCTCCAGCGCCGCGAACAGGCCGGCGAGAGCTCCTGACCGCGCCCGTCGTTCCGCCGAAGATTTCATTGACGCTGTCCGGCGACCCGTCTACGGTGTCGAGGAAAGCGCTTTCCCCCAGCGCAATCCCCACACCAAGGAGCGTGGTATGCGTCGGCGCACCTTCCTCGGCATGTCCTCCGGCTTCGGCATCGTGGCGACCGGCCTGACCGCGACCCCGGCTCTCGCGGACAGCCGACGGCCGGATCTGACGGTCGCCACCGACGGCAGCGGCGATCACACCGGCATCCAGGCCGCGATCGACGCGGCGCCGGCCGGTGCGACAGTGCCGTACGTCATCGGCGTCCGCCCCGGCGCCTATCACGGCCAGGTCATCGTGCCCGCCACCAAGACCATGATCGAGCTGCGCGGCCTGGGCCGGCGCCCGGACGACGTGGTGATCGCCGACGACCGGGCCAACGGGACCCCCAAACCCGGCGGCGGCACCTGGGGCACCTCGGGCAGCGCGTCGGTCACCGTGGACGGCGCCGGTTTCCGAGCCACCAACCTGACGTTCGCGAACCTGTTCGACGAGGCCGCCCACCCGGAGATCACCGGACGGCAGGCGGTGGCCGTGCTGACCCGGGCCGACCGGCTGATCTTCGACCGGGTGCGGTTCCTCGGCAACCAGGACACCCTCTACGTCAACAGCAGCGCGGCCGGTGTGGTGGCCCGGGTCCACCTGCGCGACTGTTACGTGGAAGGCGACGTCGACTTCATCTTCGGCCGGGCCACCGCCGTCTTCGACCGGTGCCGGATCCACTCGCTCCACCGCGGCAGCGGGTACGTCACCGCGCCGAGCACCGACATCACCAACCCGTACGGGCTGCTCTTCCAACGCTGCCGGTTCACCTCCGACGCTCCGGCCGGCACGGTCTTCCTGGGCCGCCCCTGGCATCCCGGCAACGACCCGAACGCGATCGGGCAGACGATCATCCGGGACTCCTGGATCGGCGCGCACATCCCCGACACAGCCTGGAGCGACTTCGGCACCTGGCCGTGGGAGCAGGCGCGGTTCTTCGAACACCGCAACGCCGGGCCGGGCGCGATCGTCTCGGCGAACCGGCCGCAGTTGACCGCCGAGCAGGCCCGGGAGTACACCGCTGCCGCGTTCCTGCGCGGCAGCGACGGCTGGGCCCCGGACCGCTGCTAGCGTCCGCGGCACTGTCTGGTCTTTGTTCCGCCTGGTCTTTGTTCCGCCTGGTCTTGTTCCGTCCGCTGGGCGCCAGCGCTGTCTCAGCGCCGCTGAGGCCGCGCCCAGTGCCGGCTGTGTGGTTGTGGCAGGTCGTGGGTGTTGTTTCGGCGCCGTTGAGGCCGCGCCCAGCGCCGGCTGTGTGGCTGTGGCTGGTCGTGGGTGCTGACCCCGCTGGCTTATCAGTAAAGGTCGCTACCAGCGCATGTCCGGTCCGGCCGTGCTTTGCCAGGCCTCACGACGTGGGTGCGGGGTAGCGGAGACCGGACGTGGACCAGGGATTCGATGACCGTCGACGTCGACGTCGACGTCGACGGCGATCGGCGATTCAAGACCGGTGAAGACCCGTCCGCTGCGGCGGTTGCGCATGTAGACGGCGTTGCGTGAACGGTGGTGCTCGTCGCTGCGCAGGACCGGCGAGGTGACCCGGCCGGCCGCGAGGGCTCCTCGGCGACCGCTGCTGACGCTGCACCTTGAACTCCAGAGTTCGGCATCGACCGGCCGCCATACGCAACCACCGCCACGTTCACCGGCTGGCAGCGGACGCGGAGACGAGTCCCGGTCCGGGGAGACGGGACACGGATTTCGGCTATCTGTGTTCGGCAGACGTGACACCCGCAACGGGTGTCGTCACACCCACTCCGGGTGTCGCGTTCTCGAGCACACATCGTCCTGCACGCCGGCCCTCCGCCCTCCGCCCTCCGCCCACCGGACGCCAGGGCGCCGGGGTGGCAGGACGCCGGGACGCCAGGACGGCAGAGCGCCAGGACGGTAGGACGCCGGGACGGCAGAGCGCCGGGACGGCAGAGCGCCGGGACGCCGGGACGCCGGGACGCCGGGACGCCGGGACGCCGGGACGCCGGGACGCCGGGACGCCGGGACGCCGGGACGCCGGGACGCCGGGACGCCAGGACGGCAGAGCGCCAGGACGGTAGGACGCCAGGACGGTAGGACGGCAGAGCGCCGGGACGGCAGAGCGCCGGGACGGCAGAGCGCCGGGACGGCAGAGCGCCGGGACGGCAGAGCGCCGGGACGGCAGAGCGCCGGGACGGCAGAGCGCCGGGACG